>NZ_JBSGDZ010000014.1:53724-267020 GCF_053602655.1 Sphaerisporangium sp. NPDC004334 | reverse complement strand
AGTTCCGCAAGGGAAGCTTCGACGACTTCCGCATCCGCGTCGGCGAGGGCTACCGCGGCCACTACGACTGGGGCCAGTACCGCAACTTCTTCTAAACGACCCGATACCGCCGCACGGAAGGACCCTGCCGATACCCGGCCAGAGTGACCGGAGGCGGAAGACAAGTGAGCGGGCGCTCCCCAGGGAGCGCCCGCTCTCGT
Organism: Sphaerisporangium sp. NPDC004334; assembly: GCF_053602655.1. Taxonomy (NCBI): domain Bacteria; kingdom Bacillati; phylum Actinomycetota; class Actinomycetes; order Streptosporangiales; family Streptosporangiaceae; genus Sphaerisporangium; species Sphaerisporangium sp. NPDC004334. Next base: position 266,820 of record NZ_JBSGDZ010000014.1, on the reverse strand, counting down.
CATGTCGGCATCGGATGGCCGAACCTCCCGTCCCGCCTGTCGTCCTGGTCGTCCTGGTCGTGCGGGTACGCGAGGAGGGGCGAGGTTCCCCGACACCGGGCAGGCCGGCGCCGGACACAGGTGCGGATCGACGGCGTGGCCCAAGTACGACACGGAGATCGCACGCCTCTGACACCTGGCGCGACTTCTTGATCACATAGAGTAACGTCCGCCGTGAAGTCGATCTAGGAGTACCTCACGACGGAGTGGAGTTCGGCGTTGAAGTCACAACATCCCAGGTCCGCGCGCACCGCACTGGCCGGCGTGCTGCTGGCGCTACTGGCCGCCTCGGGGACGCAGGCGGCGGCCGGTACCGCCGCGCATGCCGCCGCCGGCGTACGGCGGCCGGTCCCGCGCGTCGTCACCACGCCGTGTGTCCGGCAGGGCCAGGCGACCTACCCCGTCGGCTACTACTGGAAGAACGCGCTCGGCATGAGGCTGGGCGCCGGGTCGGTCTCGGTCGACACCTCGCCGTCCCTGTGGGGCGGGCAGATCGCACCGGGCGGCACCTTCACCCTCTCGCTGACGCACCGCACGAGCCAGTGGCCGCTACTGGTGAGGACCTACACCACCATGTGGGACCTGTCGTCGCTGCTGGCGAACGCCGATGTCGTCGGCCAGTCGGGGACCGGCGCCATCAACGGCACCACCCTGACGATCACCTCGCCGGGCAGCAAGACCGACCCGCCCCCGAAGGTCATCACCTTCCAGGTGAAGCAGGGGACCATCGGGCGCAGCATGACCATCCGGCCGACCGGGATCAGCAGCGTCATCGCCGCTCCGGGCGAGCTCGGCAACAACACCCCGGCGCCCCCGATCCAGATCGTCGGCGGGCAGTCCATATCGCCCACCAAGGCCACCGACGACACCATCACCACCAAGCAGGACACGGCCGTCAGCGTCCCCGTCCTGGCCAACGACACCGCCGCCTCACCGACGATCACCAGCGTCACCAAGCCCGCCAACGGCACCGCGACCATCTCCGGCGGCAACGTGGTCTACACGCCCGCCGCGGGCCTGAGCGGCACCGACACCTTCACTTACACCATCGCCACCCCCTGCGGGACCAGCACCGCCACGGTCACCGTCGTCGTCACCTGTGCCTACCAACCGGTCAACCTGGTCAACGGCAGCTTCGAGGCACCGGCCGTCGCCACGGCCGACTGGTCCATCCCCGACGCCTCCACCAACCCGGGCGTCGGCTGGCACACCACCGCCACCGACAACAAGCTGGAGTTCTGGCGGGGAAGCGCGACCGGGATCCCGGCGGCCGACGGGCAGCAGTTCGCCGAACTCAACGCCAACCAGGTCTCCACGCTCTACCAGGACCTGCCCACCGTCCCGGGAACGCCGATGACCTGGGGGGTGTACCACCGAGGCCGCCTCGGCACCGACGTGATGCGGGTGCTCATCGGCGCTCCGGGCGCGACCGTGGCCCAGATCCCGTCCGGGGCCTCCTCGCCGGACATCTCCGACGACAACACCGCCTGGCGCTACTACACCGGGGTGTACGTGGTGCCTCCGGGACAGACCACCACACGATTCGCCTTCGAGTCGGTGTCCGCCGCGGGCGGCACCCCGACGGCCGGCAACTTCCTGGACGGCGTGACCTTCCAGTCACCGCCCTGCCTCTCCATGACCACGAGCACACTGAGGACGGCCGGATCCCGGGGAGCGTCTCGGATCCGATGACATCACGGGATACATCCTCACCACCGGATGGGTCCGGTTAGCGCCGGAGCCGCAGGTCTCACCCGCGGTCTGATGCTCGATCGAGCACCGACCGCGGGTGGGCCGTCGAGGCAGGCGTGGAGTCGTTCAGGTACGCGGTCGTCACCGCCTGGCCGTCACCGCGTGGTCGTGGCCGGATGCGGGTCGATGAGCGCCGAGCCGAAGACCCATGGAGAGGTCTGGGCGATGAAGTCCCCCGGGAATCCGAGCGTGAACCCGGACGCCTCTTCCAGGCGGGCGACGCTCTCGGGCGGCAGGACGAGGTCGATCGCGGCGAGATTGTCGCGGAGCTGGTCGGCGCGGCGCGCCCCGATGATCGGGTGGACGGCGCGGGAGCGGCTCATCGTCCAGGCGATCGCCACCTGTGAAGGCGTGGCCCCCAGGTCGTCGGCCACCTCCTGGACGACCCGGGCGACGGCGTGGTCCCGGTCCGAGAGCGACTCGGCGGCCAGCCTGCCGCCGGCCGCGGGGCCGTCCGGGCGGGTGTACTTGCCGGACAGCACCCCGCCGGCCAGCGGGCTCCACGCGGTGACGCCCAGGTTGAGGGACTCGGCCATCGGCAGCAGCTCACGTTCGATGTCGCGCTGCAGCAGGCTGTAGGGCACCTGCAGGCCGATGAACGGGCTCCAGCCGTGCCATTGCGCCAGCGTGTTGGCACGGGACACGACCCAGGCGGGGGCGTCGGAGATCCCCACGTACAGCACCTTGCCGGCCTGGACCGCATCGTCCAGCGCGCGCATGGTCTCCTCGATCGGCGTGTGCCGGTCCCACATGTGCACCCAGTACAGGTCCAGATAGTCGGTACGCAGCCGGCGCAGGCTGGTCTCCAGCGACGCCCGCAGGTTCTTGCGATGGTTCCCGGCGGCGTTCGGATCGGTGCGGGCCCGGGACACGGTGTACTTCGTGCCCAGCACGAACGACTCCCGCCGGCCCTTCAACAGCTCGCCGAGGAACTCCTCGCTGGCCCCGTCGCGGTAGTTGACGGCGGTGTCGATCATGTTGCCGCCGGCCTCGGCGTACAGATCGAGCATCAGCCGGCACTCCGGCAGCGGTGCGCCGACCCCGCCCTGCTCGCCGAAGGTCATCGCGCCCAGGATCAGCTCGGAGACGCGCAACCCGCTCGCGCCCAACGTGCGGTACCTCATGCGGTCGCCGATCCGCTGAACAGCTCCGCGGCCCGCGAGACGATCTCGTCGTGCGGCACGTCTCGCACGTGCTCGTCCAACGCCCAGCGGTGCCCGAACGGGTCCAGCAGCTGACCGGTGCGGTCGCCCCAGAAGGCGTCGTGCACCGGCTCGAAGACCGTGCCCCCCGCCTTCATCGCCCGTTCCCAGGCCGCGTCGGCGTCCGGGACCGGCAGGTGCAGGGCGGCGGGAGTTCCGCCGAGGCTCGCCGGTGAGCGCATGCCCAGCGCGGGCATCTCGCCGGCCACCGCCAGCACGGTGCCGCCGAGCAGGAGCTCCACGGTCAGCGTGCGGCCGTCGGGAAGGGTGATGCGGCCTGTCTCCTGGGCGCCCAGGGCTTCGGCGTACCAACGGGCGGCGTGGTCGGGGTCGCCGACCACCAAGTGGATCGCGATTCGCGTCATGATCCTGACCATACACACCGTATGGACAATACGTACATACTTACTGTCCGGACATGCTGTCGTATACTGACGGCATGCCCTCCAAGCGCACGGCGCCCTCCGCCCGCCGATCCGGCACGGCGCCCGCTTCCGCCGAGCTGCGAGAGCGCATCCTGTCCGCGACGCGCGAGCTTCTGCGGCAACACCGCTTCGACGCCCTCAGCGTGGCCGACATCCTGACCGCCGCCGAGGTCTCCCGGGCGAGCTTCTACTTCTACTTCCCGAGCAAACAGGCCGTGCTGGCCGAGCTGGTACGCCAAGCCGTGGCGCAGGGGCAACAGGCGGCACAACCCTGGATCGACGGGCAGCAAGATCCGGTGACCGCCCTCCGGGCGGGGGTGACGGACGGCGCCCGCCTGTGGCGCGCCAACGCGGGCGTCCTCATGGCGATCGTGGAGAACTGGGCCTCGGACGAGGACCTGCGAGCCCTGTGGCTCGAACAGATGGACCTGTTCACCGACGCCGCCGCGGCACGCGTCGAATCCGACCCGCACGCCCGCCGGCGACTCGCCGGCCAGGACATCCGCACCGTCGCCGCCTCGCTCACCTGGCTCGGGGAGCGGCTCTACTACCTCGCCGCGGCCGGAGTCCCTCCCTTCGACGACGAGGAGGTGCTCATCGACGTCCTCATCAACGCCTGGACCTCCCTCCTGTACGGCCACACCGCCACCGACCCGGGAACCCCGCCGGCCTCATCGGCCGAGCCGACGGCAGGTACGTGATCGCTCGCGACAGCCGCCGTCATCGCATCCCGAATAGACCTGCGGCTTCGATCGGCAAGGGCTCAACCGGCTTGTTGGTCGCGGAGCGGAATCGGCTCGGCCGGCGCGGCGCGCCCGGGAGGGGCGGGGAAGGGGTCGGCGAAGTACTGGGTCTCGTGCGTGACGAGACCATCGGTGATCTCCATGACGCTGAGCGAGTATGTGGGCACACCGTCATAGGTGATCACGCACTCGCTCACCCAGAGGTCGCCGCTCCCCAAGATCCGGCGGACGGCGAAGTGGCGTTCGGCCGGGTGCCCGCCGCGTTGCGCCTGGATCCTTGACCGCCCTGTGAAGCGCTCGCCCGACTGTGGGTAGTCCAGGATCGCGTCCGCGGCGTAAATCGCGTGCTCAGCGTCGAGGTCCCCACGTTCGGAGGCCTCCCAGTGCTCCCGAAGCCGAGCCTGGAAATCGGCTTCGGGACCGATCGCGCCGTTCACCCCGTCAGTCCCTCATTCCCAGAAAGAATGTCGCCGACTTTCACGACAGACGGTACCGAGTGGTTCCCGTGCGGCGTGGGACCACAACCGGCGCGTCCAGCACTACGGTCGAGGGTCCCGCCATCGCGACGACGACTGTGTGCCCCGGTCAGGCGGTGAAGAACCGCCTGAGTTCGGCGGCCACGACCTCCGGGCGGCCGGCCGGGTTCCGCTTGCCGACATCTCCGGACGCGTCGTGGTCGAGGCCGGGGAACTCGACCCGCTCGACGTTGGGCACGGTCTTCTCCAGCCCGGACAGCGCGGGCTTGAGAAAGGGCAGCCCCTTGCTTCCGCCGAGGAGGAGCACGTCGGCGCGTACGTCGGCGAAACGGTCCAAGGTGTTGGCCATCTCGGCCAGCAGCACGCCCTCGTAATGCAGAGTCGGGGCGAGGGTACGCATGGTCGCGTCACCCGGCTTGGCGTGCTTGTCCTCGCTTTTCATCAGCAGGCCGGTCGTCCAGGTCAGCAGACCTCGCGGCATGACCTTCATGATCGGCGGCCCGAGCCGGAGCCCGAGCATGCTCGTCACCAGCGCGGCCGCCACCTTGCCCTCGGCCATCTCCCGGTCGAAGCGGCCGATCCACCCGGTCAGCCGGGGGACGTCCTCCAGAAGCAGGGCCGGCTCGTAGACGGCGACCTTGTGGATCGCCGGCAGGGTACGCGCCGCCTCGAGCACCGCGACCCCGCTCGCGCTGACACCGAAGACACAGTGGGCATTCGTCTTCCGCAGCACCGCGTCGAGGTCTTCGACCTCCTTCCGCACGCCGTAGTCGTCCCCGTACGGCCCGCTCTGGCCGCGGCCGCGGCGGTCGGGCAGGTGGACGGTGAAGGCGTCGGCCAGCGCTTCGGCCATGGCCAGGTGGCTGCCGGCCGTCTCCATGGAGCCGTGCAGCAGCACGATGCCGGGGCCATGGCCGATCGAGTGGTAGGCGATGCGGGTGCCGTCGTCCGAGATGACGAAATCGGTGGTGAGGTCAGCGGTCCGAGGCAGTTCATGAGTGGTCATCGCCATGTCCTTTGGTGCGCCGTTTGATCGACATTCGAATAGTGTCAGAGCAACTAGTATCTCGTCAACTAGTAGCACTGGCGCTAATATCGAGGCATGACCCGCTCACCGCTCGCTCTGACCGTCATGGCTCTGCTGCAGTACAAGCCGCTGCACCCGTACGGCATCCAGCGGCTGATCAAGCAGTGGGGCAAGGACAAGGTCGTCAACGTCGGCCAGCGGACGAGCCTCTACCGGACCATCGACCGCCTCACCGCGGCCGGCCTGATCGAGGTGCGAGAGACCGGGCGCGACCAGGCGTATCCCGAGAGGACGGTCTACGGGATCACCGACGCGGGACGCGCCGTGGCCCGCGAATGGCTGCTCGACATGCTGGCCACGCCCAAAGCGGAGTTCCCCGAGTTCCCCGCGGCGCTGTCCCACCTGCTGATGCTCGCCCCCCAGGAGATACGCGACGCCCTCGATCGGCGCGTGCGAACGCTCGACGAGACGCTGGCCGCGCTGGACACCGACCTCGGCGCCGAAACCGGATACGGCATCCCTCGCATCGCCATGCTCGAGGCCGAGTACATGCGCGTCGTCATCGCGGCCGAACTGCAGTGGCTCCGCTCAGTGTCCGACGACCTGCGCAGCGGCGCCCTGGCGTGGTCCCCCGAGGAGATGCTGGCATTCGCCGAGACCCCCGAGTGAGGCTCCACGGCGAACGATCGGCCAAGGCCGTCGGACCCATCGGGCGCCGCGATGAGCCAGAGCGAGGAGCAGCGCCTGCACGCAGAACCGGGGGCTCCGGCCCAGTGATCGCGCGCCGGCCGGGTCGTCTCCCGCGGTGGCGAGTGCGGGATTCCGGGCGGCGCGCACGGGGACCGGGAGCGTCCCCGCCTCCCCGCCCCCTTACGAGCGGGCTCCCTCCGAACGAGGGCGCCCGCCTCGCTCCGTGGTCTACGCCGTCGCCTGGACGGTCGAGCTGTCCGCGACCTGCTCCCGCGTGACAGGGCGGGGCCGGGTCGGCAGTCCGAGGGTCGGGTTGGCGACGCCCCAGGCCGCGCCCTTGCAGACCAGTTCCTTGTACAGGGCCGCGAGCCGTCCGGTCAGCACCGCGCTCACAGCGCGGTCGTCGGCGGTGACGTACTGGATCAACCCCTCCTTGCGACCCAGGGAGATGCACTGGTTGAAGTAGCGGATCGGCGCGTTCGAGAGCTTGCCGCCGGTCAGGCGCGCCGCAATCGCGTCGGCGGCCCGCCACGCGGCCGGAGTCCCCGAGGCGCACGACATCCGCAGCGGCTTGTTCCCAAGCCCCATCGCCATGGCCGCGTCTCCGATCGCGTACACATCCGGGTGCGAAACCGAGCGCATGGTCCTGTCGACCACGATCTGGCCGGTGCCGGCCACCTCAAGGTCGGTCGCCTCAGCGATCGGGTGGACCGCGAAGCCGGCGGTCCACACGGTGACCGCGGCCGGGATGACCGTGCCGCCCGCGGTGACGATCCGGTCCGCCTCGACGCCGGTGACGGCGGCGTGCTCATGCACGGTGATCCCGAGCTTGGCGAAGACCCTCCGCAGGTGCGCACGGCCCTTCGGGGAGAGCCAGTCACCGAGGCCGCCTCGGGCGGCGAGGGCGACGTCGAGGTCCGGGCGGGACTCGGCGATCTCGGTCGCGGCCTCCACGCCGGTGAGGCCGCCGCCGACGACGACCACGGTCTGCCCGGCGTCGAGGCGGGCCAGGCGCTCGCGCAGCCGCAGTGCTCCGGGGCGGCTGGCGATCTCATAGGCGTACTCGGCGGTCCCGGGGACGCCCTGGGCGTTCCAGCCACTGCCGAGGGCGTAGACGAGCGTGTCGTAGGAGAGTTCCGCGGCGCCGTTCCCGTCGTTCCCGTCGGCGACGGTGACGGTCCTGCGGCCGACGTCGACGCCGGTGACCTTCGCGAGCCTCAGTTCGACGCCGGTGCCCGCGAGCATCTCACTGAACGGCCGGGGCTTGAGGTCCTGGCCGGTCGCCACTTGGTGCATGCGGACGCGTTCGACGAAGTCGGGCTCGGCGTTGACGAGGGTGATGGTGACATCCTGGCGGCGGAGCCGCTTGGCGAGGCGGCCGGCGGCGATCGCTCCGGTGTATCCGGCTCCGAGGACGATGATGCGGTGCTGCATCTCCATGCTCCTGTCTTGCGCGGTTTTGCCCCTTGAACCGGATGGCTCGCCGTTTCCTGACAGGAACGCGATGTGAAGCACCTCACATAGGGCTCAGAAGGCGGTGAACAGCGGCTCCCCGTGGTCGGCCGCGGCCCACCGCTCGGTGGCGCGTTCGAGCTTGTCGGGGTTGACCTGGTTGCGGACCGCGACGATGCCGTCCGCGGTCACCTCCAGGCACATGACGCCGACCACCCGGCCGTTCACGACGGCCACGACCGAGGGATCACCGTTGACGATCGAGGCGTACAGCCCGGCCGTGCCGCCGGCGATGGAGCGCTTGGCCTCGCCCGGGCGGAACAGGCCCCGCAGGAACTTCGCGACCGCGACGGCACCCTCGAACGCCTTGACGCGAGCCGGGATCTTCCCGCCACCGTCGCCGATCGCGATGGCGTCCGCGGTGAGCAGGCGCACGAGCGGCTCGGTCCGGCCGCTGCAGGCGGCCGCCAGGAACTCCTCGACGATCCGCCGGGCGGCGGCCTCGTCGACCTCGCCGCGGACCTTGCCGTCCGCGACGTGCTTCTTGGCACGGTGGAAGATCTGCTGGCTGGCGGCCTCGGAGAGGTCGAGGATCGCGGCGATCTCGCGGTGCGAGTAGTCGAACGCCTCACGCAGCACGTACACCGCCCGCTCGTTGGGGGACAGGCGCTCCATGAGGGTGAGGACCGCGTACGAGACCGATTCGCGCTGCTCGGCGGTGTCGGCCGGGCCGAGCATCGGGTCTCCGGCGAGCAGCGGCTCGGGAAGCCACTGGCCCACGTAGGTCTCGCGGCGCGCCCGAGCGGAGGTGAGCTGGTTGAGGCACAAGTTGGTGAGCACCTTCGTCAGCCAGGCCTCGGGAACCTCGACGCGGTGGACATCGGCGGCCTGCCAGCGCAGGAACGTCTCCTGCACGGCGTCCTCGGCCTCCCCGGCGGAACCGAGAAGACGGTATGCGATGGCCTCCAGCCGCGGCCTGGCGGCCTCGAACCGGTCGACATCCTCCACGGTCAAGGGCATGGCCCGAGCCTAACCCCGCGACACCCGTCTTCCGCCTCCCGGATCGCGCCGATCACATGAGCCGGGAGGACCCGGCGAACGACCGGACACCCGGCTCCGGTCTGTCCGACCCTCGACACGCGAAATACACGCACGGACAGTAATTGATCAAGGACTTTCGGTTATGACATGGTGCTCGAGTCCTGACCGACTCTCATGGGGGCCCATCATGCTTGCTCGCCGTCTGCTCGCCGTCGTCGTCATCTCCACCAGCGTGGGAGGGGTGACCACTCTGCCCGCCACCGCCTCCACTCGCCGGCCCGCCGGTCACACCGCCCTGGCCTGGCCTCCCATGTGCGTCGACGTCAGCAACAACCGGGGCAACGGCACCCTGATGTACCAGTGGCAGTGCGACGGCAACAACACCAACCAGAGGTTCGTCATCGACAACGGCCTCATCAAGGTGGAGGACACCATCGGCACGGGCCAGGTCATGTGTCTTGACTCCTCCAACGGCCGCACCAACGGCACCCGGGTCTACCAGTGGCAGTGCCTGGGTAACCCCAACCAGCTCTGGATCGTCCAGAGAGGCGCGATCATCCTCAGGTCCACCCTGTCCTCGGGCAACCCCCTGTGCCTGGACGCCACCAACAACCGCGGCAACGGCACCCAGGTGTACCTGTGGCAGTGCGGTAGCGCCAACACCAACCAGAAGTTCGTCATCAACAACGGCCAAATCGCGATCAAGGACACCTTGCTCTGATCCCCGGTCTCCCCGAGACCTTTGCCCGTACCGTCCGTGACCAGCTCACCAAGCAAACGGCACGCGGTGGGCAGGCCGACGAATCGGGCAGGACGCCTATTTCCAGCACCGGGCCGCACATCCGGCCGGCCCGGTCATCTATCGCGCAGTAGCTTCTCTCGCCTGGCCAGCAGCCGCGCACGCTCAGCGGACAGAGCGCTGTGGCGGGCCTGCACACGCGCGTTCATGTTCCGGACCCATCCGGCCGTCTTCATGACCTCAGCCCGGGTGTTCTCAATCCGATGGTGCTTGATCACATCGGTGATGATGTTGTCGAAGAAGACGTCAGCGAACCACCGCGTGTCCACCTTGGGCATGCGAGCATGTGCGGAGATGCCGACGTCCGCCAGTTCACGGGAGAAGACGTCCAGCGCCCACTGGGCTCGCCAGGCCACCTGGTCGGCGGTGCGCAGCCGGTTGTGCTCGATGGAATCGGCGATCAGACCGCCGCCGAGAACATCCCAGGTGGACGCGCGCCTGGCCGAGTTCAGATGGTGCAGCACCTCACCGATGGCGTCATGAGCGGTCTGCCCGGCGTAGTGGGCCTGCTCGTGCTCACGCTCTTGCGCCGTCACGCGGTCCAGGGCGGCGCCGAGGTCGGCCAACTCTCTGGCGCGGGCATCACCACTGCCGATGAGCTGTCGTTCCTTCTCGGCCAGCAACTCCGCGTATTCATGTCGAGCCGTCGCGAGCCCGGCCAGCTCCGCCTCGGCCACACGCGCATCCGCCTCAAGCTGGGCCAGTCGGGCCCGATGGCCATCGACGCGCTGCCTGGCGACGGCCACCTCGGCGCGCTCGCGAGCCAGATGCTCCTCGCGGACGCCCAGCAGGCGAGCCAGGATGGCGGACACCCCGCTTTCCAAGCGGGTGACGTCGTTCTCCTCCTGGGACAACTTCAGCTCCAGGCCCGCCAGAGTGTGCCGCGCTTCCCGGATCTGCTCTTCGGTGGCTTTCCGCAGCCGCCGCAGGTGGTCGGCCCGGTGCTTTCGGGTGGCCGCGACACGCAGCCGCTCGTCGAGTTCTGGTGAGCTCGTCACACTTCAGGCGACGAACGAGACACTCCAGACGTTCCACCCAACCCTCGCGACGTAACCCGTCCAGAATCAGGCGACGTTGGTGACCATGTCAGAGGGGCTTTGAGTACCTTCACCACACGGGCACCACGCTCGCCGCGCAGTCGGAGCGAGCCTCGCCGAGCTCAGGGCGCGAAGCGGTCACGACAGCCACCGGGCGGCGCCGACCTACCAGCATGCCAGGCGCGACGCCGATCAGAAGATCGCCGATGCGCTGAGCACGCGAGTAGGGGCTGAGCGAATCGAGGCGACGGTGACGCGAGCCGTTGAGTCCGGCCGGCCGAGGTACGAGGCGAGGACGTCGACCCCGACCCGAGCACCGTAGTCCCCGGCCCCCGCCCCCAAAAGTTCCAGAGATATCAAACCGAGGCTAGAACGGTCTATCTGCATCTATTCCCACCACTATGATCGCCTCGCGCCCATTTCCCCGGCCCATGGAGCACCACTGTGCGTACCCGTTCTCTGCTGATAGGTGCTGCGCTGGCCGCCAGTGTGGTCGTCGTCTCCCAGCCTGCTCACGCGGCGAGCCCGGCCGTTCAGATCACCAAGGTCTATTACGACTCGCCCGGTTCGCCGGACTTCGGCGCGAACAGCAGCCTGAACGGCGAGTACGTCCAGATCAGGAACACGACCCGGAAGGCGGTCAGCCTCAAGGGGTGGACGCTCCGAGACGAGACGAGCCGGGCGGACCACGTCTACACGTTCGGCGCGTTCACGCTCGGTACGGGAAAGACGGTCACCGTGCGGACCGGCAAGGGCAGGAACACCGCCACCACCCGCTACTGGGGCAGGAGCGGGGGGACTTTTGCCTACATCTGGAACCAGGGCAAGGACACCGCCTACCTGCGCAACGCCTCGGGGACGCTTGTCGACTCCTGCTCGTACAACTCCACACGAGTCGCCTACAAGGTCTGCTGACCGCCTGGACATAAGGAGCACCCGCTCACCTCCGAAGAGGAGCCGACCCGCCGCCGGCCGGGACCGGCGCCCACGCCGCACGCCGCAGCTCAGTTTTCGGCAGGCTGTTGGCTTCCCTCGTTGTCGCGCTCCGCCCAGGTCGGATCATCCACGGTTTGCCGGCACACCTTGGACAGGCGTTTCGTGGACCTGCTGGACGTCATGGCCGGTCTTCTGGGAGGCGGATGAAGGCCGCCACGCCTAGATCTTCGTTCTCGCCTGCTCGATCTGCCGCACGATGGCATGGGCACCATGCGCCTGCGCGATGGCGTGCGCCTCGTCGAGTGCCGCGAGCGCGTCCGCCCGGCGGCCCTGGGCGGCGGCGATGTAGGCCAGCCCGACCATGTTGGCGGCAACGACCGGCAGGGCCCCGATCTCCCGGCCCAGCCGCGACGACTCCTCCAGTCGCTCGCGTGCTTCATCAAGCCGACCGGCCATGTGCGCCGCGATGCCCAAGTGCCGCAGGGCCTCGGACTGGGTCGGCTTGTCGCCGACCTGCGCCGCCATCCGACAGGACTGCTGCAGGTAGGGAACCGCGGTCACGTTGTCACGCCTGATGACCTGATGTAGACAGCCGATCCAGAACAACGCCTCGGCCTCACCGCGCGTGTCGCCCAGCGCCCGGTATGACTCGATCGCGCGCTCGAACAACGGAAGCTCGGCCGGGTCCTCGACGGGTGAGGAGCCGGCGCTGGCGCGCTCGTTGAGAAACCGCGCATGCAGGATCCGCCCACGGGCCAGTGCGGCGTCGGCCTCCAACGCGTCCAAGCCCCGTTCGGCACTGGTCAGCACGCTGGCGTCGCCGCTGAGAACCGCCCGTTCATAAAGCGTCTTGGCTCGTTCGACCCGGTCTTCGGCGCTCATCGCCGCCCCCGCCCTGGCAACGCCATCACCTGTCAGATCAGCAGCAGGGTATCCGGCTCAGGACCGTCATGGACGGTTGGCGACGAGTGAGTCTGGCCGGTCCGGGCCGCACAGAACACGCCCTGCCCGTCGCCGGCATAGGGGCGGCGACGGGCACACGTCGTGGGCCGGCCTGGCGGTCAGGGGCGCTGCTGGTCGGCGTCGCGCTTCGTCGGCTGTGGCGCGGAGTCCTCCACGAAGCGAGGACGGCAAGCGAACCAGCCGGCGATCACCCCTGGGATGGCGGTCACAGCGAGCACCAGGAGCGGGATCGACCATGATCCGGTCGCTTCGCGCAGAACGCCCAACCCGATCGGGCCGAAGCACGCCAGCCCGTAGCCGATGCCTTGAACGAAGCCCGACACGGCAGAGGCTGTCTGCGGGCTCTTGGTGCGACGGTTGATGAGGGTCATGCAGAGCGGGAAGGTGCTCACCCCGATTCCGAGCGCGCACATCCACAGCAGAGTGCCGTCAAGCGGGGACAGGAGCAGGCCCAGGTATCCCGCTACCAGGAAGATCGCGCACCCGACGACCACGATGAACGGATTCGTCATGCGCGTGGCCAGGTGCGGAACCACCAAGGCCGCGAGCATGCCCCATGCCGAGTAGAGCGCGACCATGGAGCCGCCCAGTGCCGCGCCGCCTCCTGCGTCGGTGAGCACTGCCGGGACCCAGGTGATGATCCCGTAGTTGGACAGCGACAGCATCGCGAAGAGGATCACCAGGCCCCAGACGGTTGATGATCGGCTGATCCTCGGGCCCGCATCGGTCGCCGTCACGGCCGCGGGCGCGTGGTGATCGGCAGGCAGCCTGACTGCCAGGACGAGCCAGACCACACCGGCCACAGCAGCCGGTCCCGCCCAGATACCTACCGAGAGCCGCCACGTCGCCGCTTCCGCTACCGGGACCGCGAGGAGCGGGGCGATGAACTGACCCGTCTGCAGGAGGATCAGGTAAAGCGAGGTCCCCAGGGCCAGTCGATCGGCGAACCAGGCCTTCACCAACGGGACGATGACGACGTTCGCGGCTCCGATTCCGGCCAGGGCCAGCACGGTCGAAAGCACCAGCAACGAGGGCGTTGGAGACAAGGCGCGCATCAGGAGCGACAGAGCCGTCAGGAACAGCGCCACAGTGGCCGTGCGCTCGAGTCCGAACTTCCTCGTCACCGCTGGGGCGAGAAACCCGAAGATGCCGAAGGACGCCGCCGGCACAGTGCCGAGCAGGCCGGACAGCGTCACCCCGAAGCCGAGATCGGAGCCGATGATCTCCAGGAGCGGGGTGAACCCGGTCACGGCCGTTCGCAGGTTGATCGCTGTCAAGGCGATGGCGAGCCAGGCCCACAAAATCAGGCGCTTACGGTGCAAGGGAACGAGCGATGAGGACAGCGATGTCACGTTATACTCCCGATGCAAGGTCAGCAGATGATGGGATTATGGGATGAGTTCCGAAGAGTCTGGCACGCGACAGCCGATGCGTCGAGTGGGACTCATCGACCAGGCTGCCGAGCACTTCCGCCAGGAGGTGGTCTCTGGACGCTGGCCGGTCGGTGAGCGGATACCGACCGAGGCCGCGCTGGTGTCGGAGTTCGGGATCGGCCGGAACACGGTGCGCGAGGCGCTGCAGTCGCTGGTGCACGCAGGACTACTGCGCCGCGAGCAGGGCCGCGGCACCTTCGTCATCTCCAACTCTGAGCTGACAGGCACTCTTGAACGTCAGCTCGCCGGTGGCACCCGTCGCCACTACCTGGAACTACGCCTTGCCCTTGACAGCGCTGCAGCGTCACTGGCCGCGTTGAACCGCTCAGATGCCGACGTCGAACTGCTGCGTGAGCTGCGCGACCGTCGAGAAGCGAGCTGGTCGACCGATGATCTCGACCTGCGAGCGAGCGCGGACCTCGCCCTGCACCGCGCGATCGTAGTGGCGACGCACAACCCTCTCTACGTCAAGCTGTACTCCAGCATGCTCGACATCTTCGCTGCCCACATGCGCGACGAAAAGGGCGAGGACGACGACGCGGCACACCGCCACCACCACGAGCTGGTCGAGGCGATCGCGGACGGGAACGCCGACCGTGCTGCCACGAAGGTGGTCTCCATCTTCAAACCCTTCATGCGCTGAACCACGCGATCGCCTCCCCGCTCGGGCGAGGCGTCTCGAACCCTGACTTCCTGCTCGCGAACGAACGCCAGTCACGACGTAGAGGGCTCCCCGCCCTGCTCAAGCGGCCGACGCTCACAGGAGACGTGCGATCACGTAAGGCGGCGTTGCTGTACCCGCTGCTGTACGCAGCACCCCCCGACGTCCGCCCCGTAGTCTTACTTCACAGCGTCAGGTCTTCTGCCCACCCGCGGACCCGGCCCGGGCGATCATCTCCTTGGTCCGGCAGGCTCCATCAGCGCTGGTCGAGCCGCCTAGCCGACGATCGCCCGGGACTGGACGTCGACGACAAACGCAACGCAGACCCCCCGGCCCAGGTCATCACGTGTATGAATCAGCGACCACCGCTGGTTGGGCCGCACCCCGGTGAAGTCTCGCTTCAGCAGGTCATCAGCCCGCTCGTGGCCCTCGTCGCGGATCGTGGTGCGAATCTTCGTGCCACGGCGGGTGCCGTGAACTCCCAGCTTGCGCATCAGCCTGGCGACTGTGCGACGTGCCACCACGATGCCCTCACGGTGCAGTTGCCGACAGATTTTCCGCACTCCGTAGACACCCCAGTTGTCGTGGTGGACCCTGCTGATCTGCTCCAAGCCTCCATCAGACCCGGAGCGATATAGCTGTGCTCTGAGGGGGCGGTCAGGTCGCTGGTCGATCTGAAACTGGCAGCTGAGCACAGTCATGCGCCGGCGCGGGACCAGCACTGTCTATCTTTGTGCAATACGGTGACCTTCTCCCGAGGAGACATGGTGAGTACAGCGAAAGTAATCGTGGTGGCTCCACCTGCGGTCGCATGCGAAAATCCTGCGGAAATGCGATATGGCGGCGTCGAAAGGGTCGCCTGGCGTTTGGTGCGGATGTTGACAGCGCTCGGCTGTGACGTGGTGCCCATTGCCTCCGCCGACAGCGACTTCGGCTCCTCTGTCACCACGCGCGGATTGTCACCGGTTCCCTCCTGGTGTCGGCCGGATCGGACGCCCCAGGTCTACGCCGAGGACACGACGGCGCTGCTCGACCACTTCGGTCACCACGTGCGACAAGTTGTCGAGGCGGAACGGGCGGACGCGGTTCTGATGCTGGGCCCCAGCCTTCCGGTCCTGCGGGAGACATTGACCGCCGCCCGAGCGGCCGACTCCCGGGCGGCCGCAGTCCTGCACAATGGTCCGGCTGACAACGTCGACACAATGCCATTGCTCGCCGCCGCCGATGTCACGCTCTTCTGCCTCTGTGAGGCTCAGCGCTCTTCTTTCGGCGCGCTGGCGCAGCGGATGGAGGTCGTGACGGACGGCATTCCGGTTGCGGCGGTGCCATTCTCCGCAGACCCCGCGCTGACGCGGAAGCGACTATCCAGTGACCCCGCATATGCCGGTCTGCAGCTCCGCGCTGAGCGTCCACTGGTTGGTCAGATTGACTACTTCCATGCGAACAAGGCCATGCTGACCACACTCCAGATCTTCCTCGACTCGGGGCTGTGGCGCACGCACGATCTGGTGCTCGCCGGCGGGCCTGGGTGGCAGTTGCCGAGCCGGTCAGACTCCGCCGAGGAGCCTTACCTGAATCAGATGCGCGCCTTCGTGGCGCGAAACAATCTCGCCGGTTGCGTGCGCATCCATGGCGAGTTGACCGGCGCCCAAGCTACCGAGCTGTACGGTGCGATGGATGTCTGCGTCAGTCCAGTACGGCTGGAGAACCAGCTGGAATCCCGGGACGCCGAGTCGTACGGTCAAGGCCGTGCGATCGCCAACAGCGCCGGCACGCCGGTGCTCATGTCCACTGCCTACGACAGCTCCTTCAGCGCGCTGCCAGAGTTCCGGTTCGATAGCGCCGAGCAGGGCGCCGAGTTACTCGGCGACCTTACCGTCTCCGCCGAGATGCGCCAGGAGATGAGGGCCTTCGCCGAGCGTCGTGATGCGATGGCTCCGGCCCTGGCTCGTTACGCCCAGTTCGTCGGGCTTCACCGCACCCAGGACGACGTGGCGCAGGCTGTCGCGCAGGTAGTGGCCAGCGAGGTCAACCGAGGCCGGCATTGAAGCTTTGGTCGTGTGCCCTGCCGCTTGTTGCCGCCTCTCGGGCAGCACGTCCTGCTCGTGAACTCGGACGCTGGCCGGTGGGCCTTGGGAGGTGCCATCGTCTCGGCTGAGAGACCGCGTAGGAGCAACTCGCTCGCCGCTGGAGAGTTCGATGCCGATTTCGGTCAACATTCCCAGGGTTTCCTGTGTTCGCAATGCTTGCCCACACTGGAGCTGCAATGCGTAAAAGTACGCATACAAATCTGGCAATCCTTGTTTGATCATGAAATTGTCACGTTTTGGGCGGTTATGGCGTCTGCTCCCGGTGCTGCGGGCACCGCCGAGATCGCCTTGAGAGCGACAAAATGGGAATGAAGGACGCATATCAGGATAAAGTGGCTTGCCTTGCAGGCCTGAGGGGATGAGCTCACACTGTTGTCATGCCAGCATTAAGGAGGGCCGGCGGTGTGGGCTCAGATATTGACTCTCGCAGGAGTCGTGATCGGCGCGAGCGTGTCCTTCGTCTTCACATCACGTACTGAGAAGGCACGCACCCAAAGAGAGATGCTCATCCGCTGGGATGTTCGCAGATATGAGGCGTTTGCGGACTATATCGGTGCGGTCACCCAGATGGCCCGGGTGGCCGGCCAGCTCACTCAGGGGCGCGGTTGGGACAAGATCGCGTGTCCGGTCGACCGCGAAGCCGGACTCGCCGCGATGGATCGGTTCGAGAGCTCTCGCACAGCTGCGTATGAACGTCTGGTCATGCTCGCCAGCCAGGATTGCATAGATGCCGCCGACATTCTTAACAAGGCTGTTTGGCGGCTGGAGTGGATAGCGCGGGAGGCCATCAACGGCTCGATGGAGGAATGGCAGCTAGGCTTGGATGCCTACACCCCGGCTTTGGACTCTTTCCAGCAGGCTGCCCGAACTTGCCTGGTACTGCCACTGGCGTCATTCACACGGCAGATCCATCGTCCCGCGATCGAGTTTCCTGAGGTTGCTGAGCGAAATAGCTAGATCGTCGCAGCCTAGTCAGCTCCCGGCTGCACGAAAACAAGACAAGGAGGCCCACCCATGGGAAAGGCCGTCTGGATCATCAGGCTGATAATCAGCTTCGGGATATCTGTTGCCCTGGCCATCTCGGTCACTTCCGAAAAGGAGCAGGTAACAATTCTGGACCTGCTCGGCATTCCCGTCATCGTGCTCTTCTTCACGCCGATCGCCCTCGCCGGTATTACCATCGGTCAACATGTTCTCATGTGGGTCATCACCAGCCCGGGAAAGGACCTCTGAGAGCTGGAGGGCGAGCCCCATTGCCCATGGGTGTAGCTCTTCCGCAGTGAGTCGCCGAGGCCAGGCGCTTGCTGGCATGGCTGGTTCGTGCGGCAGTTCTGGCCTCTCCTCGGGCCGTGCGGTCAGACGACGGCGAGTGCCTTCGTGGTGCTCCACGGCTCGCATGAGCGTCAACGCGGGGTGGCGAGCAAGCTCGACAGTGTCGCCAAAGACCAGCTCAACCAAGGCAGCGGGCACGGAAGTCGGAACAGGCCGGATCAAACGCGAAACCCAGGTCGGGATATATACCCTGACCTGGCTTTTCTTTGGGTGGAGCCTAGGAGATTCGAACTCCTGACATCCTGCTTGCAAAGACGTACGCCGATCTTGTCCTACCTGCGACGACGCAGCTCACAGCACTGATCGCAGTCCCCGCGACTCTCCGCTGTTTCCCCTTGTTCTCCGCCCCATCGGGCACGCGACGGGCACGGCGGTACCCTAATCAAGGACAGTCTCCGGCATTGCGCCGCCCCTCCCCGCAGGGGTACGGCTTGGTCCGCCAGACCGTAGGCGCTCGGGCACGACGTCGGGAGGCTGGATAGCACCGGAGACCGTCCTCACTCCTGCGTAACAGGGAGCCACCCGACTCGGAAACCTGCGGATTAAAAGCTCGGACGATCATGGTTCCAGACAGTTAAATGCAGGTCAGGGGGTAGGCGCGGTCCATCCTGAACGGTCTGAATCACCCTGAACTGCAACCCAAACCGCAACCCGCGATGTCCTGAGGTCCTCACCCAGGGCCGTCACTCGTCATTGGTGCGGTAGGGCTTCGGGCGTGGGAGAACCACTATAAGCAGAGTTGCGATTGGCCCGAGAAAGAGAGAAAGCAACCACCAACCGAAGCCCGAACGCCACTTGCTCTGCGCCAAACCAGCGTTGACCAGGGAGAGAGTAAAGTAGAAAACGCCCGCAAGATCATTGGTGCTCATCGTATTAAGCATGTCGAGGATTCTGTCATATAAGACCATTTCGCTTGACCCCTGACGTGAGCCCCCTTTAACGGCCGTGCTCGGTGGGCCGGGGCTGAGGTACGAAGTCCCGGACCTTCGATCGCCCCCGGCCCCGTGTGGTGGCCGGCCATAGCATGGCGATCGTCGTGCTAGATGGGTGCGGCGGCGGCGCGTGCCTGGTCGGCGGGTGCGGTTTGGTGCGGCGGATGATCCGTGCGGTGGGCGGCCCGCGTTCCCGCCGCCGGCCGGGATCGGCGCCCACGCCGCACGCCCGGCCGGGCGGAGCGGGCGGCGGGCCGTGCGGCGGCGCGGGGCGCCGTCGCCTTGATACCTAAGAGCGAAATTCGGCAGTGATCTATGCTCGGCCGTGTCGTCATGCCGCTGCGGGGCCGGTGGCGCTATCGTCTCAGGTGGAGGGCCGATGTCGGACTGCGTTGAGGTGCATGTCACGACCAGCAGCCGTGAGGAAGCCGATCGGATCTGTACAGCGGTCGTTGAGCGGCGCTTAGAAGTCCTAACAGAATGATCTTGCACCAAGTGCTGCTGGATCGGCTCCGCGCCGCCGATGCACTCGACCTCTCCCGGGCCGCAGTGGACTCCTCCCAGATCAGAGCTCTAAAAGGGGGGCGCAGACCGGCCCGTCGCCGGTCGATCGAGGACGGGCCGGCAGCAAGCACCACCTGATCACCGACGCCACCGGCATCCCGCTCGCGGTCATCCTCACGGGCGCCAACCGCAACGACGTCACCCAGCTTGTGCCGCTGTTGCACGCGATTCCCAAGGTTCGCGGCAAGCGCGGTCGTCCCCGCCAGCGCCCCGATGTGGTGCTGGCCGATCGCGGCTACGACCATGACAAGTACCGCCGGTTGGTCCGGGAGTTGCAGATCCGGCCTTTGATCGCCCGCCGCGGCACCGAGCACGGCTCCGGCCTGGGCAAACACCGCTACGTCGTCGAGCAGACCTTCGCCCTGCTGCACGCCTTCCGCCGCCTGCGCATCCGCTGGGAGATCCGAGCCGACATCCACCAAGCCTTCCTCAGCCTGGCCTGCGCCCTCATCTGCTGGCGCCGCCTCACTTCACTGCGTTAGGACCTCTAAGCGTGAGGCCGATATCTGGCTGACCAAGCAAGAGGCGGAAATGCTCAACGGCGATTGGCTTGACCCTGACGCAGGGAAGATCAAGTTCGGGAAGTACGCGGGGGACTGGATCGAGGAGCGGCCGAACCTGCGACCCCGAACGGTAGAGCTGTACGACTACCTGCTCCGTGTCCATCTTCAGCCGACGTTCGGAGACAAGACGCTGAGCGAGATCAAGGACCCGCATATCCGGCGGTGGCGCAAGAGCCTCCTCGACGCGGGCGTGAGCGCGGTCACCGTGGCCAAGGCGTACCGGCTTCTTAAGGCGGTTCTGACGACGGCCGTGGATGATCAGCTCATCCGACGCAACCCGTGCTGAATCAAGGGGGCTGGACAGGAGAAATCAGCCGAACGGCCGGTGCTCACGGTCGCGCAGGTCTACCAGCGCTCGCGGACGCGATCGAGCCGCGCTATCGGGCGCTGGTGCTCCTCGCGACTTTCGGCAGTCTGCGATGGGGTGAGCTGACCCGGGCTTCGCCGGCGAGACCTCGACCTGGAGGCCGGAACCGTGCGGGTGGAGCGGCAACTCATCCACATCACGGGCAAGGGCCTGGTCTTCACCGAACCCAAGTCGGCGGCGGGGAAGCGGACGATCGCGATCCCGGCGCTGATCATCGCAGACTTGAATGCCCATCTAAGAGACTTCGCGCAGGACGGCGACGATGGGCTGATCTTCGCCGGGCCGGATGACGGGCCGCTGTGGAACAGCAACTTCAATCGGCGGTTCTGGGGCAAGGCGCTCGCCAAGGCCGGATTGCCGAAGATCCATTTCCACGACCTTCGGCATACCGGCAACACGTTCGCCGCGAACGCCGGCGCGTCCATTCGAGAGCTGATGGACCGGATGGGGCACTCCAGCACCCGGGCGGCGATGGTCTACGAGCACGGCTCACACGAGCGTCAGCGCGAGGTGGCGAGCAAGCTCGACGGCCTCGCTAAGGACCAGCTCACGAAACCATCGGGCACGCAGCGGGCACGGAAGTCGAAACAGGGTGGATGAAATGCGAAACCCAGGTCGGGATATACATCCTGACCTGGGTTTTCTTTGGGTGGAGCCTAGGAGATTCGAACTCCTGACATCCTGCTTGCAAACGGGAGCCAGTCACGACGTAGAGGGCTTCTCGCGCTGCTCAAGTGGTAGTTGCGGACCGGTGGCGTGTGGTCATGTGAGACGGCGTTGCTGTATCCCGCTGCTGTACGCGCACCCGGCCGGAGGCCGGTATGGGGATCTTGCCGTGATGGTCCTGCACTGGACGGACATGCGTACAGGACCAGTGGCACCAGCAGTCGTAAGGGATGGGGCGATCACGCCTAGATGGCGTTGGACAGAGTGAAGTGCCACAGTCTGTCGGCGGAGTTCTGGTCCAGGTCGAGATAGATGTGGTCCCAGGTGGTGGAGGCCTCGTAGCTCTGGAGCGTTATCGCAAGCGCGGGGTTGGTGCGTGGACGGAGACTGCCCCACTCGGTGTTGACGTTGGTTTCGGCCACCTCGTCCCGGCGAGACCAGTCTTGCAGGGGCGAGTCGTCACAGGTCTTGACGACCACGGTGTCTCCTGCCACTGGAGCACCGCTGGCAGGCTGGAGGCACTTGCCGGCCACTTCGTTCTTGAAGATGTAGAAACCGTTGGCCTTCTCGATGATCGTCCAGCGGGCTGTCCTGTACTGCTGCAGGGCTGGAGACCGTACCGTGAAGGCCCGCGTCGCTTCGGCTACCGCGTCGCCCGAGAGCGCAAGGTGGCTACCGTCCATCCGGTTATTGATGCGTGAGTTGAAGGTCGTGGTGTCGGCATGGGCGGCAGGCGGGAACGTGACGAGGGCGATGGTGATCGCAGTCGAGGACAGCACAGCGCAGCGCCTGATGCTCGGCATGGGCAAGCTCTCGCTTTCTTCAGGTCCTGTAGGGACCGGGCTGAAGTATGTGGCTGCACGTAGTCAACCTGGATCATGAATCCGAGTTGGGCCACCAGGCATAAAGCCGTGTGAAAGACCAGGTCGAAGGATCTTGACTGCTGGTCCAAGGGGGGTGCGGGCTAGGGCGCGTATTTGGTTGTGATCAAGGGGTGGTTCTGGTGAGGTCTTTGATCCAGATCATCGCGGCGCGGAGGTGGAGGCCTGCGAGGTAGCTCGCAGGGGTCTTGTCGTAGCGGGTGGCGATGCCTCGCCAGGCCTTCAGCTTGTTGATCAGGCGTTTGACGGTGTTCCGCGTCACACACGACGACCTACCGGATCAGGCCCTGCCGCAAGGGCGAAGGCCAAGAATTGATCACAACCCGATACGCGCCCTAAGCCGATGAATCGGTGAACACGTCAGGCGTGGTGATCTTACTTTTGGTACGCGTTCCGCTACCGTCTGCATCTCGTAGTACGAGATCATCCGCTCGATCGCGGGAAGAAGGACATGTACAGCATTCGCCTACCTGGCTCTCTTGCCATGCTCGCGTCGGCCGCGTTGATCGCGGCCACCTGCGCTCTCACCCCCGCAGCCACCGCGACAACGTTCCCTACACCCCATACCTCGGCAGCCCAGTCGGATCCGCCGCCGAAGGAAGAGCCCTGCCCCGGCGGCGAGCCGAAGCCGTGTGGCGCGTCATCTCAGGAACGGGGCGGTGTCGAGTCCGGGCGTGAGGACGCCAAGAAGGACGCCGCCGAGGCAAAGAAGGACATCGCCGAGGCCAAGGAGCAGGTCAAGCAGTGTGCCCCTGGATCGGCGCAGGGTAAGCAGTGCATGGCGAACCTCATCGGTGCGGGCGCCGACGAGCATGCGGGCATGGACAACGTCCGGCACGAGTTGGACACCTTCCGGCCCGGTCCATCTGACAACGCCGGAGCGGTGATGCACTCCGCCTGCGCGGCGTTCGCCGCCGACCTGCCTCCGGCTCTGAAAGCCTCCGACACCACCGGCGAGCTGACCGGTGTCTGCGAGTTGATGAACCAGTGATCACGGTCAAGAGCCTGACTCGGACACTCCCCACGACCGCCCTGATCGCGCTCATGCCGGTGGCCGCGTTCGCCGGACCTGAACCGCGCATCCCCACCGTCCAGGCCTTCGCCGGCGACAAGCCTCTACCGTCGGCGCGCCCGGTGACCAACTACTGCGCGACCCACCCCGGCGGGTGCCGGTTCAACATCGACACAGCGTCGTCCGGGGATTTCTACAGCGCCATCAAGTCGCTGGGTAACGCGGCCATCAACTGCACCGATGACGACATCAACGTGGAGCGGGTAATCACGCTGAAGACCGGTAGCAGTGACAATCTGGGCGGCGAGATCACCGGCAACATCTCGGTCGAGGGACAGATCAACGCCTCCGGCGAGGTGTCGGCTGGAGTGAACGCCGAAGGCAGCGGCAGCTTCGACACCCCGAACAAGCAGCAGGGCCCCAGTGCCACCGTCGGAGCCAAGGCTGGCGCCAACGGCAGCGGCAAACTGGCCGGCTCGCTCGGTCTCAAGGGCGCCTTCCAAGGTGCCTTCAAGCTCCAGTATCAGCATGGCTGGACCAGCGAGCACACCGAGTCGACGACCTACAAGGCCAAGGTGCGCCCAGGTGACGCGCTGACCTTCGCGGCCAGCGCCGCCATGCAGCGCATCGCCGGGACGATCAGCGCTGGTGGAGGGCTGAACCTGCGCAACATCGTGGTCACCGGGCCGTCCAGCGTCAACACCAGCACCTTCTACGCCGAAACCTTCGTCATGCCCGGCAACTCCTGCGAGCAGGTGCATCCTCATGCCAAGACCGCCGTGGACGACAACACCAACTCGCCCCCTCCTCGCCTGGTCGACCTGCTGACGCCCGTTCCCGCGCTGCCACCGGATTCGCGACTGAAGGAACGCATCGTGCTCCCCGTCCGGCGTTTCTAACCGTCCTGTCTGAGCACTCATCCCGTGGAGATCATCGTGAACGTCACACACCCACGTGTCGCGCTCGGCATGGTCCGGGCCGCCGGTGTCGCGGTAACCCTGTCCCTTGCTGTGTCCGCCACAGCTCACACCTCCCACGCTGACACAGCAGGCACTCAGCCCGTCGGGGTCATCAACGGCGACTTCACCCTTCCCGCCTTCCCTGGGGGCAACGTGAACTGGGCCGCGGTCCAGGGTTGGTCCGTCGGTTCGACCTCCGGATCCGGCACGGCGTCCGGCGTCGGACGATACGCCGGCACCCAGTCGGGGCACCCGGACGGCCAGGTCGCCGTCATGCTGCGCTTCCCCACAGCCAACTACGGGTTCAAGCAACGACTGCGCGGCGTACGCGCCGGCGCCCAGGTCACCGTCACCTTCGACGACAGTCCCGGTATCGCCGCCGCGTGCACCCCTGCCGCTGTCGCCCAAGGACAGCCTTACACCATCGAAGGAGCCGGCGGACAGCCCAGCGAGCGAACCACCGCCCCCGACCCGGACAAGAAGCTCAACACCCTGGGCAAGGGCGTCTGGCGCCTCGGGCAGACCTTCACCTTCACCGCCTCCGAGCACGAACCACTGCTCACCTTCACCTCCCAGGTACCGAACTCCGCCAACGCCAACGGCAACTGCGGACCGATGATCGCCAACGTGCGGGCGGTGCAGGTCCCTCCGCCGGTCGACAAGACCATCTCCAAGACCGCCCTGCCGCCCTCCCAGGCCTTCTACGGCAACGACAACAGGCCGGTCACCGAGGCCGTCAACTACTGCAACAGCACCCCGGACAAATGCACTTTCACCCCAGACAAGGCCTACTCCTACGCCTACTACGAGCCTGCCCAGCTCAACGGCGACACCTACATCAACTGCACCCGCAACGCCCTCACCCGCACCCGACCGGTCCCCTTCACTGGACGTTCCTACGGTGACCTGCCCACCGCGGCGGCACTGCCCGGTGCCACGTCGAACGGCGGCACCACGACGAGCAACATGTCTCAGCAATTCGCCGCCGGAACCGCGACCCCTCCCTGGACGACCTCCGCCACAGGCAACATCACCGAGATCCTCCAACCCTCGGAAGCCTCCTGGATCGAGACCCAGGCCGGCCGCCGGCGTACCGAGGGCTGGTTTAAGTCCAACCCCACTCCCGCCGACCCCAACACCGACTGGCGCCTGTACACCGTCCTCGACTACCCCGCCACCGAACTCTCCGACCGCGTCTACCAGCGCACCGGCCCGATGACCGCCTCGGAGAAGCAGCGGTGCCAGTCTGACCGCCCCACCGCCTCCACCCCCGTCGGCGCCACCACCCCCGCCGGCACCAATCGCACGCTCCGCCTGGCCTCCTGGCCGTCCGCGCCCCGCCCGCGCACCAACGGCGACTGATGGGGGATTGGCAGCAAGAATAGAAGAAGTGCCCTGCAGCATTTGCAGGGCACTTCCCATGCAGGCAAGGTCTCTCTCGCATCCCCTGGGAGCTAGGAAAACCTCTCCAATCACAGTCTGGGCTGGCTGTTTCGCTGTTCGTACGGTCCAGAGCATGCGTGCGCGAGCCGTTGCACAGCCGCGCATCCAATCGGGCTTGGCCGCTGGCGCAAGCGAAATGCGGACGTCAGCCGTGGTCGCGCGGTGGGCCGGGGTGAGGGACGAACCCCGGACCTTCGATCGCCCTCAACCCGCGCGGTGACCAGCCACAGCGCGATCGCAACCTGTATCGGTGTGATGGCCCACCCCTAGCTCAGCCACGACAACGGGATCTTAATGAGGTGCCATCCGAGCAGGGGGATGTTATCGACGTGCCGTAGTCGAGCGGTCTCCGTGACGGTGGCCGGCGGGACAGGAAGCAGGTAGCCGGCGCCCAGTCGAGCATGACGAGGGCCGAATGGAGCGCCTTCCACCGTCTTACTGGCGGCTTCTGTCGGCCCTCGGGCGCGCGGGGCGGTGCGTGCCCGGACCGGCCGAAGAGCCGCAGCCGGGCACGCTTGCCGAAGCGGAAGAGCGGGCAGATCTTGAAGCACTCCTAAAGAGGGCGCTTAAGTCTCACACGCCCAAGCTTGACCAAGTCAGGTACGTCTTGGAGCTCGTTCTCAACTTCAGATCAGCGATCTACGCAGCTCTCCTGGACGAAGATTCGGAATGGGAGGTGGAGGACCTCGCCAAGGATCTTAACCAGGCGAAACAGGATGGGCTTTACGTGGATATCGAGGATGGCATCGTGAAGAAACCGTCCGTGGTGATCACTTCCGAGAGGGCGGCCTTGGTCCTCGTGAAGGTCAGGGCTGCCGTAGAGGCTGTCACGCCCAACCAGGTTGGGGGGCACCAGGATCCCGCGAAGCCTCGGAGATGGGAGACAGGTGAACGGCTAAGGCATGTCCGTTGCTGTATTTCGCTGCTGTACGCATCGAAAGAGGCCACTTCCCGATCATGGGAGGTGGCCTTTGAGCTGGGGTGGAGCCTAGGAGATTCGAACTCCTGACATCCTGCTTGCAAAGCAGGCGCTCTGCCAACTGAGCTAAGGCCCCTTGTCGGTGGACAGCTTACCGGGAGGAGGTGGCTACTGGTGCGTTGGCGGGGTCGCCGTCGAGGACGAGGGCGGGGAAGTCGGCGATGGAGTCGATGATCGTGGTGGCGCCGCCGCGGAGGAGGCGTTCGCGGCTGTGGACGCCGGACAGGACCCCGGCCACGACGGAGGCGCCCGCTCGGCTGCCGCAGAGCATGTCGCTCTCGGAGTCGCCCACGACGGCGACCTGGCGGACGTCGTCGACGCGCAGGCGCAGCAGGGCCGTGAGGACCATGTCGGGCCAGGGGCGGCCGCGGCCGGCGTCCTCGGGGCAGAGGGCGAGGTCGATCTTGTCCATCCAGCCGACGACTCCGAGGACGCGGCCGAGGGTGCGGCGGCTGAAACCGGTGATGACGCAGATCTTCACGTCGGCGGCGCGGAGCTTCTCCAGGGCCTCGACGGTGCCGGGGACGGGGAACAGGCCGGCGCGGTCGATGGCGTCCTCGTAGGAGCGCTCGAAGGTGAGGTTGGCCGCCTGGGCCTGGGCCTCGTTGGTGGGGAAGATGCCGCGGAAGACCTCGATCTTGGGGCATCCCCGGGACCGATGCACGTGCACCATGGCGCGCGCATATGCCCCGGTCCCGGGGACTATGCCCTGCGTCGCGATCGCCTCGGCGAACGCCCGCTCCACCATGGCGATGTCACCGATCGTGGTGCCGGCCAGATCGAGGCAGGCGAGCTTGATGGGTGAGGCGTCGGTCATGCCGTCACCTCCGCCTTGATCCAGAGCCATCACGCACCCGCTCGGCTGCCCGGGTGGTCAGTTCTCGCTGCCGGTGGCCTCAGTCCACAGGTCGAGCTCGGCGCGATCGGCCTGAACCTTGCGCCAGACCAGCAGCCCCCCAAGGGCGACGAGCGCGAGAACGAGCAGCTTCTTCACGGTGTGACCCCACTTCTCAACGGTCCCATCAGCCAGGGATGGGACGACGCCGGGTTCCTAACAGATGCTTGCAGCCTAGCAAGGGATCGGCTTCCTCCCTTGTTCGGCGGAGAAGCGGTTGTCCACAATCTTCTGATACGGAACCCGCTTCGCGGCATCCGTTACGAGTATCGGCCCTTCAGGTAAGAGCCGACCAACGGCTTGATCAGGGGCTACTCCGTACAAGGTCAGGATGCTCCGGTGCGCGCCCGGTGTCCAGGCCCGTTTTCGACCGGGTCAGGCCAGGTCGTAGTCGAGGGTGTAGGTGTGGGCGCCGTCGTCGTTGGTGATCTGGCCTCCGCCGCGGATGCCGAGGAGTTCGCCGGTGCCGGAGTCGGGGACGACGGTCCAGCTCAGCGACTGTTCGCCGGCCGATCCTGTGGCGCTGTGGTGCAGGACGAAGGTGCCCTTGCGGCCGTGGAGCGTGCCGGTGAAGCGTTCGAGGCCCACGTAGGCGGCCGAGCCCTCGACCTGGGTCATGGCGGTGAGGATGTCGGTGGTGCTGCCGCCCTCCAGGTCGCCGCGGAAGGTCTTGGTGATGTGGACGCGCGACAGCGTCGCGCCCTCGCGCTCGTCGTAGGTCTCGGGCTCCCAGCCCTCGATGTCGAACGCGCCGTTCGCTCGTGGCACAGCGGCCTCCCTGCTCGTGATGGTGATGCGGTGGTGATGGGGTAACTCTGCCGCGCATGGCTGTCAGCTCCTGGCAGGTTCCGTCCGCCCATCGAATCGCCCGAATACGCATATCTCCGGACATCGACCGGCACATCACCCCGCCGATAGCATGCGAACCGCGGCGCGCGCACGTCACCGGGGCGCCATCGAGCGGTCGGTGACCTCATTCACCCTGGGAGAGGTATATGGCCCTGTTCGACCTGCCGTTGTCGGAACTGCGCGAGTACCGTCCGGAGCGCGACGAGCCTGCGGACTTCGACGCGTTCTGGAAGAAGACCCTCGACGAGGCCGCCGGCCACGACCTCGCGCCCGACTTCGCCGACTTCGACGCCCCGCTCACCGGGGTGCGGGTGCAGGACACCACCTTCGCCGGTTGGGGCGGCGACCCGATCAAGGCGTGGATGCTGGTGCCGGAGGGCGCCGGCCGGGTGCCGTGCGTCGTCCAGTACATCGGCTACTCCGGCGGGCGCGGGCTGCCCGTCGACCACACGGTGTGGCCGGCCGCCGGCCTCGCGGTGCTGGTGGTGGACACGCGCGGCCAGGGCGGCGCCAACATCTACCACCCCGGTTCGACCGGCGACCCGCACGGCGGCGACCACCCCCAGGCGCCCGGCATGATGACCAGGGGTGTGCTCGACCCCGAGCAGTACTACTACCGCCGCGTCTTCACCGACGCCGTGCGCGCGGTGGACGTGGCCGCCTCCCACCCCGCCGTGGACCCCGAGCGCATCGCGGTGGCCGGCATCAGCCAGGGCGGCGGCATCGCGCAGGCCACCGCGGCGTTGCAGCCGAAGGTCAAGGCCGCGCTGATCGACGTGCCGTTCCTGACGCACTTCCGCAGGGCGGTGGAGATCACCGACAGCTTCCCCTACCAGGAGCTCGTGCAGTTCATGTCGTCCCTGCGCGACAGCGAGGAGCGGGTGTTCCGCACGCTGTCGTACTTCGACGGGCTGAACTTCGCCGCCCGCGGCCGGGTGCCGGCCCTGTACTCGGTGGCGCTGATGGACCTCATCTGCCCGCCGTCCACGGTCTTCGGCGCCTACAACCACTGGGCCGGGCGCAAGGACATCTCGGTGTACCCGTGGAACGGCCACGAGGGCGGGGGCAGCCGGCAGCGCGACGAGCAGCTGCGCTACCTGCGGGAGCTCTTCTCCATCGGCTGACGCAGGACGCTCTCCGCGAGGCGAGCCGGGTCGTCGCCCGGCTCGGCTCGCCGGCTCAGCTCGCCGGCGGAGACGCCGCGTACGCGCGGGCGATCTCGCGCGCCGTGGCCAGCAGCGGCTCGACCAGCCGGGGCAGCTCCCGGGCCCTGCGGGAGGAGACGACGACGCCGAGGGCGGCGATGGGCACACCGTCGCCGCCGCCACCCTCACCATCACCGCGGTCCCGGTGGATCGGGGCCGCGACCGAGCAGGAGCCGGGCGTCATCTCCTCGTAGGTGAAGGCGTACCCCTGGGCGCGCACGGAGGCCAGCTCGCGCGCGAGCCGTCCCGGCTCGGTGACGGTGTGCGGGGTGGGCCTTTCGAGCGTGCGGGCGAGATAGGACGTGACGAACCACTCGGACTCGTAGGCGAGGAGCACCTTGCCGACGCCGGTGGGGTGCATGGGCAGGCGCCCGCCCGTGCGGGAGACGATCGGCACGGCGCGGCGCCCGTACACCTTGTGGACGTAGAGCACCTCCATTCCGTCACGCACCGCCAGATGGACGTTCTCGCCGGTGTCGGCGTACAGGTCCTGGATCCAGGGGTGGGCCACCTCCAGCAGGCGGCGCGGCGCGAGCTGGCCGAGCTCCCAGAGCCGGTGCCCGATGTGGTAGCGCCCGCGGTCGTCGCGGCCGAGCATCCGGGCGGCCTCCAGCTCGCGGGCGAGCCGGTGGACGGTGGTCAGGGCCACGCCGCTGCGCCGCGAGACGTCGGTGAGGGTGAGCGCGCTGTGGTCGGCGTCGAAGGCGGCGAGGACGGCCAGCAGGCGGGAGGTCACCGATCGGCCGGGTTCGCGGGATCCTCCGGCCATCCACCCTCCCCTGATCGTCCACAGGCTGTGGATATTGTGCCACTTTTCCGCTGAGTGGAAGCGCCCTCTCGTGTCCCCGCCCCACGGCGCAGGATGCTTCGTCGTATGCGCACTCAGGTCGGCATCATCGGAGCAGGCCCCGCGGGCCTCCTGCTTTCCCATCTCCTCCACCGTAGGGGCATCTCCTCGGTGGTGCTGGAGCGTCACAGCCGCGACCACGTGGAACGCCGGGTGCGGGCCGGCGTCCTGGAGCAGGGCACGGTCGACACCCTCGTGGCCGCCGGCGTGGGCGACCGGCTCCGCCGTGAGGGCCTGCCGCACCAGGGCATCGAGCTGAGGTACGGCGGCGCGGGGCACCGCATCGCGTTCGAGAAGCTCGTCCCGGGGCGGTCGATCACCGTCTACGGTCAGCAGGAGGTCGTCAAGGACCTGATCGCCGCGCGACTCGCCGACGGCGGGGACGTCCGGTTCGAGGTCGACGATGTGATCCCGCACGATCTCGGCACCGACCGGCCGTATCTCACCTTCGGCGGTGAGCGGCTCGACTGTGACTTCGTCGCCGGGTGCGACGGCTTCCACGGGGTCTCGCGCCCGTCGATCCCGGCGGGCGCGCTGACGGAGTACGAGCGGGAGTACCCCTTCGCCTGGCTCGGCATCCTGGCCAGGGTGCGGCCGTCGGCGGAGGAGCTGATCTACGCGCGCACGGACCGGGGCTTCGCCCTGCACAGCATGCGCTCCCCGGAGGTCAGCCGCTTCTACCTGCAGGTGGCCCCGGACGAGGACGTCGCGGCCTGGCCCGACGAGCGCGTGTGGGCGGAGCTGAAGGCCCGCCTGGAGACCGTCCCCGGCTTCGTCCTGGCCACCGGGGAGATCCTGGAGAAGAGCGTGACCCCAATGCGGAGCTTCGTGGCCGAGCCCATGCAGTACGGGCGGCTATTCCTGGCCGGGGACGCCGCGCACATCGTCCCGCCGACCGGCGCCAAGGGCCTCAACCTGGCGGTGGCGGACGTGCGCGTGCTGACCGAGGCGCTGGCCCTGTGGTACGCGACCGGCTCGCGCGACGCGCTGGACGGCTACTCGCGGACGTGCCTGAGCAGGGTGTGGCGGGCCCAGCACTTCTCCTGGTGGATGACGACGCTGCTGCACACCTTCGACTCCGAGGACCCCTACGGCCGGCGCCTCCAGCTGTCCTACCTGGACTACGTGACCTCGTCGGAGGCGGCGGCGACGACGCTGGCGGAGAACTACGTGGGGCTGCCCTTCGAGCAGTCCCCGACCCCCGGAGGGCTCCCTCCCGACCACTTTGCATAGCCTGAAATATCAGGGAACGGGGGGTCGAAATGTCTGATCCGACCGAAGCGAGCGTGTACTTCATCGGCAACGCCACGACGCTGATCCGCTGTCAGGGCTTCACGCTGCTGACCGATCCGAACTTCCTGCACCGGGGGCAGCGCGCGTACCTCGGCTGGGGCATCAGCACGCGCCGCCGCACCGATCCGGCGATGGAGATCGGGCGGCTGCCGGCCATCGACGCCGTCGTGCTGTCCCACATGCACGGCGACCACTGGGACCGGGTCGCCCGCCAGGGCCTGGACCGGCGTCTGCCGATCTTCACCACCCCGCACGCCGCCGAGCGGCTCAGGCGTCAGGGGTTCGGCAACGCGATCGGCCTTTCGACCTGGCAGGACCGGGTGATGCTCCGGGACGGCCGCCGCCTGAAGATCACCGCGCTGCCGGCGCGGCACGCGCCCGGACCGGCCGAGCGTCTGCTGCCGCCGGTCATGGGCGGCATGCTGGAGTTCGGCGGGGAGGACGGCAAGGTCGACCTGCGCCTGCACATCAGCGGGGACACGCTGCTGGACGATCGCCTGAACGCGATCCCCCGGCGTTTCCCCGACATCGACGTCGCCATCGTGCACCTGGGCGGCACCAAGCTGCTCGGCACTCTGCTGGTCACCATGGACGGGATGCAGGGCGCCCAGTGGGTCGAGCTGATCGGCGCCGACCACACCGTGCCCGTCCACTACGACGACTACGAGGCCTTCAGCTCGGGGCTGGACGACTTCCGCCGGCACGTCAACCGCCTCGGGCTCGCGGACCGGGTGCACTATGTCGCCCGCGGCGAGACCTACCACGTCCTCGGCCGCAGGACCGGACGGGCCGGACGGGCCGGGCGCGAGAGCCACTGACGCGATGGGCGAGGTCCTCGTCGGCACGGCGTCGTGGACGGACAAGACGCTGCTGGCGTCGGGCTGGTACCCGCCGCAGGTCACGACGGCCGAGGAGCGGCTGCGGTTCTACGCGGGCCACTTCCCGCTCGTCGAGGTCGACTCGACCTACTACGCGCCGCCCTCGCAGGAAACCGCGCGGTTGTGGGCCGAACGGACCCGGCCGGGGTTCGTCTTCGACGTCAAGGCGTTCTCGCTGCTCACCGGCCATCCCACCCGTCCGGCGGCGCTGCCGCGGCGGCTGCGGCCGGGCGGCGACGCGGAACCGGCGGCCGGCGGGGACGGCGCGGGGAAGAAGAACCTGTACGCGGCCGACCTTCCGCCGGACGTCGTGGACCAGGTGTGGGAGGCGTTCGTGTCCGCGCTGCTGCCGCTGCAGGAGGCGGGCAGGCTCGGGGCGGTGCTGTTCCAGTTCCCCCGCTGGTTCCCCATCGGCGGGCGCAACAAGCGGTACATCCTGGAATGCAAGCGCCGCTGCGAGCCGCTGCCCATCTCGGTGGAGTTCCGCAACCGGACGTGGATGTCCGCGGAGAACCGCGCCGAGACGCTGGACTTCCTGCGTTCGTACGCCATCCCGTACGTGTGCGTGGACATGCCGCAGGGACACCCGTGCTCGGTGCCGCCGGTGGTCGCGGCGACCTCCGGCCTCGCGGTGGTGCGGTTCCACGGCCACAGCGCGAAGTGGACCAGCCACGACATCCACGAGAAGTTCGGCTACCTGTACTCGCCGGAGGAACTGCGGGAGTGGTCGCCGCGGCTGCGCGAACTGGCGGGCGAGGCCGACACCACGCACGTCCTGCTGAACAACTGCTACCGCGACTACGCCCAGACCAACGCCGGGCAACTGGCCGCTCTGCTGCGGGACGCGGCGGACGTCCCGGTACGTCCCGCGCCCGCGCCGTCCGAGTGAACCTTCCCCGGGCCCGGCTCCGGCGGCCGCCCGTTGGACGGCCGCCGGAGCCGGTCTTCGGGCTCAGGCCCTGCGGACGCCGAGGAGGGCGTCGTAGGCGGGCTTGTGCGCCAGGTTCTCGTCCGTGATGCAGGCTGCGCCCTCACCGGTGAAGACGCCGGGGACCCACGAGTGGCGGTCGGTGAAGCCCCAGACGGTGAACTCGACGCAGCGCCGGTTGGCGGCGCAGGTGGACAGCATGCGCCGGTAGTAGTCGGCCTGGGTGGCGAGCTTCTCCGGCGTGACCGGCAGGACCATGCGCACGTCCGCCTCGGTGATCGCGGCCTCCAGGCCGAGGTCGGTGAACTGGCGCATGACGGCAGGGAAGTCGCCGGGGTAGTCGTACTGGATGCCCAGGTGCCCCTGGAAGCCGATGCCGTCGATCTGCACGCGCTTGGACTTGAGGTCCTTGACGATGTTCAGCGTCTGGGTGATCTTGGCGGTGTTCCACTCGAGGTTGTAGTCGTTGATGTAGAGCTTGGCGTGCGGGTCGGCCTGGTGCGCCCAGCGGAAGGCGTCGGCGATGTAGCCGGGGCCGAGGGTGGTCAGCCAGATGCTCTGGCGCAGGTTGCCCTCGTCGTCCACCACCTCGTTCACCACGTCCCAGGCGCGGATCTTCCCGCGGTAGCGGCCCACCTCGGTGAAGATGTGGTCGCGGAGGATCCTGCGCAACTCCTTGGCGTCGATGCCGCCGTCGGCGACGCCTTCGGTGAGCCAGGCGGGAATCTGGTTGTGCCAGATGAGGTTGTGCCCGCGCACGTGCTGGCCGTTGCGCTGGGCGTTCCTGACCAGCGCGTCGGCGCCCTCCCAGGTGTAGACGCCGCGCTGGGGCTCCACCGACTCCCACTTCATCGCGTTCTCGGCGGTGACGTGGGTGAACTCGCGGTTGAGCAGTTGGCGGTAATCGGCCTCGTCGGCCAGGGCGGTGACGTCGACGGCCGAGCCGATGTACACCTTCAGCTTGTGCGCCAGCTCGCGCAGGTCGTCCGGCGCCCTGCCGCCGCCCGTGCCGGCGTTCGCCGGCGAGGGTACGGCCAGCGCGAGCGCGATGGCGATCAGTCCCAGCATGAGACGTTTCATGGATCCTCGCTCGTGATGTTCGATGACGACTTCGTAGCCCCCGACGGCAGGTCATGGTCCCGGCGTTCCGAAAGTTTCGGACCATTCCCGAGATGTTTCGTGCGGTGCCCTGCAACGTAGATGTAACGCAGGCGATCGTCAACGGGCGGGGCACGGACGGAGACCGGTGGAGCGATCCGAGGGGCGCGGGCGTGAAACTTTCGCGGCCCTCTTCCGGGATGGCGTCCGAAATGCCGGAGGGCTTTCGGACCCGCTTCCCAGGGCGGTCGCCGCGCGCGGAGGTCGCCGCCACCGGCGTCCGCGCCCGCCCGCGAGGGACCGCGGCGGACGCCACGCGAGGCGGCCGGCGAACGCGCGCGCCCGTCCGGCGCTGCCTGCACGAACATGATTCAGTCTCAGATCTTGTGGATGATCGGCCGGGCGTATCACCCTTCGGTGGCCGCAATGGTGAAATGCGCACGAGCCGGCGAATGACATGGTGCGGCGCCTTGTTTTCGGTCATGGCGCGCCGTCCCAAAATAGGGCGGCGTCCGCATCGGCACTCGAGGGAGAAGCGCGCGGAGCCTCCCCTACCGGATTTGTCTACCTGCGGAAACACCGCTTGCAGAGCATGCTGACTCGTGCTCTTATTGAGTCACGAACTCCCCACATAGCAGGTCAAAGCCGTCCTTTATGCATCTACGCCTCATCTTGTCGATAAACAGCCGACATCCTGACTGATGGAGGTGCGTTCGTGAACAGCATGGTGATTTCGCGTGAAGCGTCGATGGATGACGCTTTCCGCCCGCGCACGGCCGCGGATGGACATTGTTAGGGCCTGTCGGTGGTTCGGCATATGATCTTTCCGGCCGCGTGCCCATGCCCCCGGTCACCGTGGACCTGCGCTCGTCGCGCGGCACCGTGACATGGTCGCCACCGGAGCCGTACGACCCCCTGACCGCGACTCCGTGCGTCGTCCTGGCCGACCGGGCCGGGTGCGGCGAGTTCCTCCTCCTGCAGACCCTGTTGTGCCGTCTCGGCGTGCCGAGCGTGCGGATCGACGCCGAGGGCGTGTCGGCGTTGGACCTGTCGTTCCGGCTCGACGGCGGCTCCCTCACCCTGGACGACGGCTTCCTCACCCTGGACGGCCGCCGCGTCGCCCCGACCGTCGTCTGGGCGCGGCACTTCTCACCGCGGGCGATGCCCCGCACGGGCGACCCGGCCGCGGCCATGGTGCGCGCCGACTCGTGGACGGCCCTGGTGCGGCAGCTCGCCTCGCTGGCGCCGTCGAGCCTGCCCGGAGGGCATCCCGGCCACCTCGAACAGCTCGCCGGCGCCGCGCGGGCCGGCGTCCGCGTTCCCGAGACGGTCGTCACCACCGACCCCGCGGCGGTTCCCGCGCGCTCGGCGGCCCGCCGGTTCGTGGTCAAGGTGGTGGACGAGCACTTCATCGAGACGGCACCGGGGCTGCTGCTCGGGGTTTTCCCGCAGGTTCTGGAGCGCGAGGCGCTGGCGCGCCTGCCGGCGCCGGACTTCCCCGTGATGGTGCAGGAGCACGTCGAGCACGACGCGGAGCTGCGGGTCTACTACCTGGACGGCGCCGTCCACGCCTACGCGGTCGACAAGCCTTCGCCCGACTCGCCGTGGCGCGAGGATGCCAGGGTGCCGGTCACGCCGACGGCCGTCCCCCCTGCGGCGGCCGCGGCCGTCCGCCGGCTCGCCCGGCTGTGGGGGCTGGCCTACGGCGCCTTCGATCTGCTCCTGGCCGGGACGGAGGTGGTGTTCCTGGAGGTCAACGTGGACGGCGACTGGCGCTGGTTCGAGTCCAGAGCCGGCGGGACCGCCGTCTCGAACGCCGTCGCGCTCATGATCAGAAAGCGCCATCTGGACGCGCTGCGGAGCGCCGACGCTCCCCCTCCGATCGAGATCGTCGACTTCCTGCTCCTGGGCACGCCGATGGCCGGTGGGGCGCGGTGACCGTCACAGCGACGGCGCGAAATCAAGGACAGCTATGGGTAACGCGGCTTTTCGCCTTCACTGCTCGATACTCGGCCCGCTCGAGGTCCGGGTGGACGACTACACGGCGGTCATCGGCGCGCCCAAGCAGCGGCTGCTGCTGGCGATCCTGCTCTGCCACGCCAACGCCGTCATCCCGTCCGACCAGCTCATCGACGCGCTGTGGGGGGAGCGCCCGCCCCGGACCGCCCGCAAGAACCTGCAGGTGTACGTCTCGGGACTGCGGAAGATCTTCGGTGACCGGCTCAGCTTCGAAGGCTGGGGCTACCGGCTGTTCGCCGGGCACGAAGAGCTGGACCTGCTGCGGTTCGTGGAGCTGGCCAGATCGGGCCGCGCCGCCGTCCGCGCCGGGGACCTCGCGGTCGCGGCCGAGTTGCTGGGGGAGGCCGTGCGCATGTGGCACGATCCCCCGCTGGCCGAGTTCTCCCACGTGCCCCTGGTCGCCGGAGAGCTGGCACGCTCCACCGACCTGTTCCTGTCGGTGTACGAGGACTGGGTGGAGCTGGAGATCGAACTGAGCCACCACGTCGAGGCCCTGGCCTCCCTGGACCTTCTCGCCCCGCGCTTCCCCGCGCGCGAGCGCATCGCCGCGGCGCGGATGACCGCTCTGTACCGCTGCGGGCGCGCCTCGGAGGCCCTGTCGCACTTCGAGGGCCTGCGCCGCCATCTGGCCGCCGAGATCGGCCTGGACCCGAGCCCCGTGCTCAGGAACCTCTACCAGGAGATCCTGCGCGGCGAGGGACGGCGGACGGCGGACGGGGCGGGCCACGCCGGCGCCGGTCGCCCGCGCCCCATCCAGACCCTGGCCAACCAGCTACCGCGCGACATCGCCGACTTCGTCGGCCGGGAGCGGGAGGTGCGGCGCATCGTCGACGAGGCGGCCGCCGTCACCCTCATCACCGGCGGGCCTGGCATCGGCAAGACCGCCCTGGCCGTGCACGTCGCGCACATGCTGGCCCCCGGCTTCCCGGACGGCGCGCTCGTCGTCGCGCTGCGCCGCCACTGCGGCGACACCCGCGGCACCGTGGACCTCCAGCGGGAGCTCCTGGAGGGCGTCGGGCTGAACGTCGCGGGCATCCGCGACGACGACGTGCTGGCCTCGGTCTGGCGGTCCTGGCTCGCCAACCGCAAGATCCTGCTGGTCCTGGACGACTCCCCCGACGAGGCCAGCGTCCGCATGCTGCTCCCCGGCACCACGGCGAGCAAGGTGCTGGTGACCAGCCGCAGCAGGCTCAGCGGGCTGGAGTCGGTGACCCGGGTCGGCCTGGAGGAGCTGTCGGCGGCCGAGGGCCTGGAGTTCATGGGCAGGCTGATCGGCCACGACCGGGTGTTCGGCGACCTGCCCGCCGTCACGGCGATCTTCGAGCAGTACGGGGTGTCCCCCCTGGCGCTGCGCCTGCTCGGCGGCAGGCTGTCCGGGCTGCGTCACGTGCCCCTGGCTCATCTCGCGGAACGGCTGTACCGCTCGGAGAACATCCTGGACGAGTTCGTCGCGGGAGAGACCTCGCTGCGCGACCGGTTCGAGGAATGCTACAACCAGCCTTCCTGGGCGCACCGGCCGGCGTTCCTGGCCCTCGGCGCGCTACCTGGGCCGCCGTTCGGCCACGACGAGCTGGTCGCCGCGCTGGAGGGCATCGTGACCTCGGCGGAGCGGGCCATCGAGTCGCTGCTGGAGGCCAACATCCTGTCGGTGCCCCAGAAGACGGCAGACGAGGCCGAGGTGGTGGCCCACTCGATGGCCTACACCATGTCGCCGCTCGCCCACCGTTTCGCGACCGAACTGCGCCGCCACCATGGACGCTGAGCCGCCTGCGGAACCCGCCTCGTCCGGGTGGTGACCCACACGGCCAGTTTCGGCCCAGTTCGGGACCAGTATGGCGGTGGCATGGCGGCGCCATACTGCCGCCAAACCCTGCCTCACTAGCGTGTGGATCAGCAGTGGCCGGCAGGCCGCGGCGGGCGCGACCAGGAGGTGGCCGATGGACAGCCGCGAGATTCGGACCGGGCCGACGACGTTCGACGCGTTGGGGACCCTGCGCGAGGCCGGTCATCCGATCGACCTGCTCAGCGAGCGGCAGCGGCAGGTGTTCGCGGAGTTGAGCCGGCCGGAGGTCGAGCTGCTGAACTCCATCAAGACCCGCCTTGACGCCGTGGCGGGCGAGGTCGAGGGTCACGAAGTCAAGCTCGTATGACGGCCCCGGCGCCCCGCCCCGCGCGCCGCAACGTCGTCGTCCTGTTCATCGACCTGGTCGGTTCCACCGAGCTCGCGGAACGGCTCGACCCCGAGCTCCTCCGGCACATCCTGGACCGGTACTACCAGGCGTGCGCCTCGGGCATCGGCGAACACGGCGGCGTGGTCGAGAAGTTCATCGGCGACGCCATCATGGCCGTGTTCGGCATCCCCATCAGCAGCGAGGACGACGCCCTGCGCGCCGTCCGCGCCGCGCACACCGCCCTCGCGCGGGTGCGTGAACTGAGCGACGGACTCGCGCCCACGCACGGGATCCGGCTGGAGGTGCACTGCGGCGTCTCCGCGGGCGAGGCGGTGGTCATCGACACGCCCGGCTCGGACCTGCGCGTCATCGGCGACACCGTCAACACCGCGGCCCGGCTGCAGTCGGCCGCGGGCGCCGGGGAGATCCTCGTCGGCGACGAGGTCGGGCGCATGGTCCGCGCGCAGGCGCGGCTGGTCTCGATGCCGCCGCTCACGCTGAAGGGCAAGAGCAACCCCGTGCGGGCGTGGCGGGTGGTGTCGCTGGAACCGGAGACCGGGGGACGCGACGAGGGCGCCGTCCCGCTCGTCGGCCGCGACGACGAGATGGACCAGCTGCGCCAGGCGTACCGGCGCTCCTCCCGGGGCCGGCGGTGCTGCGTGGTCACGCTGCTCGGCACCCCCGGCATCGGCAAGTCGCGGCTCGTGCGCGACTTCGTCCACACCCTGCCGGAGGAGGTGACCGTGCTCGTCGGACGGTGCCGCTCGTACGGGGCGGGCATCACCTACCGCCCGGTGGCCGAGATGCTGGAAGCCCTCAACGGCTCCTGGACCGACATCGCCCCCCTGATGGAGCCGTCGAGCACGCCCGCGCTGCGCGGCCTGGTGACCGCCGACGCCTCCCGCTCCCCGCGCGGCG
The DNA here is from genome assembly GCF_053602655.1 of Sphaerisporangium sp. NPDC004334. Lineage (NCBI taxonomy): Bacteria > Bacillati > Actinomycetota > Actinomycetes > Streptosporangiales > Streptosporangiaceae > Sphaerisporangium > Sphaerisporangium sp. NPDC004334. The sequence continues at coordinate 227,255 of NZ_JBSGDZ010000014.1, read as the reverse complement.
GCGAGGAGGCCGGCGTGGAGGAGATCTCACGGGCGGTGCGCACCCTGTTCGAGGCGCTCGCGCGGCACCGGCCGCTCGTGGTGGTCTGGGAGGACCTCCACTGGGCAGAGCCGACGCTGCTCGATCTGATCGACGATGTGGCGACGTGGCTACTGGACGTGGCGGTCCTGCTGGTCTGCGTGGCCAGGCCCGAGCTGCTGGACGCGCGCCCGACTTGGGGCGGGGGGATGGCGTGCTCGTCCTCGCTGGAGCTCGGCGCGCTCGACCAGGACCAGATGCGGCTGCTGGTCGCCGCGCTCTCGGCCGGGCGGGCGCCGGAGCCCGAGGTGGTCGCCCACGGCGTGGACGCCCTGTGCGTGCGGGTCGCCGACGGCTCCGACGGAAACCCGCTGTTCGCCGAGCTGATGCTGGAGACGCTGGTCGAGGACGGGGAGGACGCGCCTCTGCCGCCCACGATCCAGGCCCTGCTCGGCGCCCGCCTGGACCGGCTCGGCGAAGGGGAGCGCGAGGTGCTGGAGCGGGCCGCGGCGATCGGCCACGTCTTCACCGCCGACCAGCTCGGCCTGCTGTGGCGAGACGGCCTGGACGAGCAGGACATGGGCGAGTCGCTGCGGCGCCTGCTGCGGCACCGCATGATCCGGCGGAGGGAGGCGCCCGGCTCCTTCCAGTTCACCCAGACCCTCACCCGGGACACCGTCTACGCCATGACCCGCAAGGAACTGCGGGCGAGCTGGCATCTGGCCCTGGCCGACCGGCTGACCGGGTCTGGCCGGCCGCACCCCGGCGGCTCCTACGAGGAGTCCTCCCACAGTGACCTGACCCACCACCTGGAGGCCGCCTGCCACCTCACCCGCGACGTCCGCCCCGACGACCCGTCCCTGCCGGCGCTCACCGAACGGGCCGCCCGCGCCCTCATCGACGAGGGCACCCAGGCGCTGCACCGCAACGATCTGCCCGCCGCCGTCGGCCTGCTCGAACGCGGGCGCGACCTGCTGCCCGCGGGCGCCCCCGAGCACCGTCCCCTCGCGGTGCGCATCTGCGACGCCGGGGTGGCCCGCGGCGACGGCGACCGGGCCTTCGCCGCGCTGGACACCGCCGAGCGGATGCTGCCCGACGACCGGCGGACCCGGCTCACCTGCGCGATCCAGCGCGAGACGCTCGCGGTGCGCTTCGGAACCCGCCCCGTGGACCACGGAGCGCTGCGCGAGATGCTGGCGGCCGACCCCGAAGACGACCTGGGCTGGTGCCGGTTCCACCAGCTCGAAGCGCTCGCCCGCGCCATCGAGGGGCGCTCCGGAGCCGCAGAGGACGCCCTGCGCGAGGGCCTGGTCCGCGCGCGGTCGCTCGGCGACCGATACGAGGAGGACCGGCTGCTCAGCGGGCTGTGCGAGCTGGCGCAGTGGTCCCCCACGCCGCTGCGGGAGAGCCTCGCGCTGTGTGACGAGCTGTCGGCCAGGTTCGGCGGCGACCGCGCCCTGCTGGTCCCCGTGCTGCTCACCAAGGCGCGCCTGCTGGCCCTGTCCGGCGAGGTCACCGCCGCCCGGGCCGTGCTCGCCACCGCCGGGCGGCACGCCGGCGACCTGCACCTGGACATGGCGGCGACCGCCGTGAACCAGGTCCGCGGGCTGGTCGAGTCGCTCGTCGGCCGGCACGCGGAGGCCGAGACCCTGTTCCGGCGGTGCGCGTCGGCGCTGCGCCGCGCCGGTCACACCTCGCCGGGCAGGACGCTGGAGGCGTACGCGGCGCGCGAGCTGCTGCGCCAAGGGCTGGTCTCCGAGGCCGGGGAGGCGCTGGACCGGCTGGAGGCCGAGGCCGGACGCCCGCAGGTCCGCGGCGAGCTGGTCGTGCTCGCCGCGCGCGCCCGGATCGCCTCCCTCGGCGGCGACCACGGCGCCGCGCTCGCCTTCGCCGCCCGGGCGCGGGAGGCGCTGGACCGCACCGACGACCCGTGCCTGCGCGGCGACGTGCTGACCGAGCTCGCCCGCGCCTACAGCGCGGCCGGGCACGCCGCCGAGGCGGGCGACGCCGCGGAGCGCGCCTTGCACAGCTACCTGGCCAAAGGCGCCGGCCTGCCCGCGGGGCGGGTCCGCGCGTGGATCGCCGAACAGGAGGGACCCCGGTGACCCAGCCGCCCTGGCGCCGCGAACGCCGCGCGCACTTCCCCGGCCTGCCCGCCTGGAGCGCCGCCACCTCCCGGCTGGCCCTGGACGACTTCGGGGTCATCCGCCACGAGGAGGTCACCCAGCAGTGGGCGTGGGGCGGCGGCCTGGGCGCCGGGGTGCGCGTCTGCGTGCTGGACACCGGCGTGGACGGCGCGCACCCGATGGTCGGCGCGCTCGAACGATCGCTCATGGTCGCCCACGACGGCGACGAGCTGACCATCACCGACTGCGCGCCGGTCGACCCGGCCGGCCACGGCACGGCGTGCGCGGGGGTGATCCGGTCGATCGCCCCCGCGGTGAGCCTCACGTCGGTGCGGGTGCTGACCGACGGGCGCTCCGGCAGCGGCGCCGCCCTGCTGGCCGGGCTCCGCTGGGCCGTCGACGAGGGGTACGACCTCATCAACCTCAGCCTGTCGACCACCAGGAGCGAGTTCCTGCCGACGCTGCACGATCTGGCCGACCGCGCCTACTTCCGGCGGTGCCTGCTCGTCGCCGCCGCGCACAACATGCCGGTGCTGAGCTTCCCGTGGACCTTCTCCTCGGTCATCTCCGTGGCCAGCCACGACGAGCCGAACCCGATGACCTACTACTACAACCCCACCCCTCCGGCCGAGTTCTACGCGCGCGGCGTGCGCGTCCCGGTGGCCTGGCCGGGCGGCCGAATGATCCGCAGCAGCGGCAACAGCTTCGCCGCGCCGCACATCACCGGCATCTGCGCGCTCATCCTCGGCAAGCACCCGTGGATGACGCCCTTCCAGCTCAAGTCGGTGCTCTACCTGGCCGCTGCCAACGTCGTCGCACGCAACGGAGACGCCCATGTACCTCTATGACCACCCGTCCCCCGATGACGCCGAGATCACCGAACGCAGGTTGCTGCAGTCCATCGTGGAGGTGGCTCGCGAGGTGTTCGACGCGGCGGCGTCGTCGGTGTTCCTCGTGGACCCCGACACCGGCGAGCTGGTCTTCGAGGCGGTGTCGGGCGAAGGGGAGGAGCACCTGCTGGGGACGCGGTTCCCCGCGGGCACGGGCATCGCGGGCTGGGTCGCGGCGAGCGGCCAGCCGATGATCGCCGACGACGTGGCCGATACGCCGCAGTTCGCCAAGGACGCGGCCGAATCGACCGGATACGTCCCCAGCAGCATCATGGCCGCGCCGCTCGTCCGGCACGAACGCTGCATCGGCGTCCTTGAGGTGCTCGACCGGGCGAGCGGCGGGTCACGGGGTGAGCTGGCCGAGGTGAACCTCCTCGGCCTGCTCGCGACCCAGGCGGCGTACGGGCTGGAGCTGCTGCTGCGGCTGCGGTCCGCGAGCGCCGCCGCCTCCCCCGGCGACGACGTGCACGTGCTGCTCCAGCGCATCTCGGCGCGGGTCCCCCGGGGAGCCGGGACGACCCACCCGACCGCCCTGAAGCTCCTCGCGGTGGCCGAGGAGCTGCTGTGACCTCCCGCCGCCCGGCCCCGTTCCCCCGCGACGCGGCGCCACCGGGACGGCCGGCGGGACCCGCCTCGCCTCGATCAGCCCGATGACAGGTTCAGCGCGCGCCGCAGGAAGTCCAGCTGGTGGAGCAGCAGGTTCTCCTGCACCGACTCCTCGGAGGGCAGATGCGTCGCGCGGGGGAGCGGCAGCACCTCGTGCGGCCGTCCCGCCGCCAGCAGCGCGGCCGAGAACCGCAGGGTGTGCGCCGCCACCACGTTGTCGTCCGCCAGCCCGTGCACCATCAGCAACGGACGGCTCAGTGAGGACGCTTCAAGGATCGGCGAGCAGCGGTCGTAGGCCTCCGGGTGCTCGGCGGGGTGGCCGAGGTGCCGCTCGCGCCAGTGCGTGTCGTACAACCGCTGGTCGGTGACCGGGGCGCCGGCGACGGCGGCGTGGAAGACGTCCGGGCGCCGCAGCACCGCCAGGGCCGCGAGGTACCCGCCGAAGGACCAGCCCCGGACGGCGACCCGGCCGAGGTCCAGCGCCGGACGCAGCCGCGCCGCCTCCCGCAGCGCCGTGACCTGGTCCTCCAGTACCGGGCCCGCGAGGTCCAGGTGGACGGCCCGCTCCCACGCCGGGCCCCGCCCGGGCGTGCCGCGCCCGTCCACCACGAGCACCGCGAACCCCTGTTCGGCGAACCACTGCGACACGTAGGCCCACCAGGCCCGCTCGGCGGTCACCTTCCGCATCGCGGGCCCGCCGTAGGGGTCCATGAGCACCGGCAGCGGGCCGTCACGGTGCCAGGAGGGCAGGAACAGCGCGGCGCGCAGCTCGCGAGGGCCGAGCACCAGCATCTCGACCCGCGGCTCCAGCACCGGCCGCTCGGCCGCCGAGACGATCTCCACCCCGACCGCCTCACGCGCCTGCGCGGCCTGCTCCGCCGACCCCTGGACCGCCTCACGTGCCTGCGCGGCCTGCTCCGCCGACCGCTGGACCGCCTCACGTGCCTGCGCGGCCTGCTCCGCCGACCGCTGGACCGCCTCGCGTGCCTGCGTGGCCCGCGCGGACGGTCCGCCGTCCGCGCTGGACGCGGCGTCGCGGAGCACGACCGCGCGGGTGCCCGAGCGGTCGAGGGTGCGGGAGACCAGCACGGTCGTGCCCGCCCGGTGCGTGCCGGCGTGCACGCCCGGCTCCCGGCTGACCCGCCGCGGCCCCGAAACCGGGTCGTACACCCACAGATCTACGCACGTCGGGTCCTCGGCGGCGGCGAACAGCACCGTCTCGCCGTCCACCGCCAGCACCGCGTCGAGCTGGAGTCCCGGGGGAGTGACCGGGTGGCCGTCCGCGAGCAGCCTGCGCGTGTCGTCCAGGTCCGCACTGGTCAGCAGGACGCCCCGCGCCGTGCGCGCCGGCAGGCCCGGCACCAGCTCCACCCAGGCGTCGTCGCGCTGCTCGGCCAGCACCTCGGTCGCGCCGGTGGCGGGGTCGACGCCGAGGACCAGCACCCGGCGCTGGTCGCGGCTCTGCACGGCCGCGTAAGGTCCGCAGGCGTCCCAGCCGGCCCCGGTCAGGTACTCAAGCGCTTCGGCGTCCCAGTCCACCGCCGTCGGACTCGCGCCCTCCGCGCCGTCCGCGTGGGCGATCCACAGGCTCACCTCGGCGTTGGCCGTGCCGGCGGCGGGGTAGGGGAAGGAGACCGGCGGGCGGGAAGGGTCGGCGGGGTCGGCGATGTGCCAGCGCTGGACCCGGGCGGTGTCCACCCTGGCCACCAGCACCCGCCGCCCGTCCGGCGCCCACCAGTACCCGCGGTGCCGGCCCATCGACTCGGCCGCCACGTGCTCGGGAAGGCCGAAGACGACCTCGGGGCCGTCCGGCGCGGCGACCACCCGGTCCCGGCCGCCGTCGGCGTCCACCACGCGCAGCGCGCCGCCGCCGACGTAGGCGACGCGCCGCCCCGCCGGGTCCGGGCGCGGGTCGACGACCGGTTCGGCGGCCGGCAGGCGGCGCACCGCCCCGTCCGACGTGCGGCAGGTCCACAGGCCGCCGGACAGCGCGAAGGCCAGCACCTCGCAGGCGCCGTCGGCGGCGTAGGCGACGATGCCGGACGACAGCTCGCGGGCGCGCTCACGGCGGATGCGCTCCTCGGGCGACAGCCGTTCCTCCTCGCCGCGCAGCAGCGTCAGCGGGTCCACGAGCAGCCGCTCCCGCCCGGTCGCGACGTCCAGCGCCCACAGGCAGGAGACCGGGTCGTCCCCCGCCCTGGTGCGCAGGAAGAAGACCGTGCCGCCGTCGGGCGACACCGTGAAATGGCGGGGCACGCCGAGCGAGAACCGCCGGGTGCGGGCGAGCTGCCGCGGCAGCGAGATCGGCGGGGACGGCGGTGACGCGGCGAACGGCGGCGATGCGGCGGGTGGGGGTGACGCCGGGGCCGGGGATGCGGGGGAAATGGCCATGCTTCTCCTTCGTCGAGACGCCGGCCACCGCACCGCGTTCCGCTCTCAGGGCAGGACGCGCGACGGCGGCCGTGCGACCGGCGCGTGCGCGCCGATGGACACCTGAAAAGCAGGATGGCCGCCCCCGGAACCGGGAAAGCGGCCTTGCACAGGGAGAAAGTCTATCATTCCTGCCCGCCCGGCCCCCTCCGCCGCCGCGACGATCACGGAGAGGCCGGCCTCGGCGCACCCGCCCGGACGTCCATTGACCGGTCAGGACAACGGCACGCCCGACGCCCACGTCTCGCGGTAGGCCGCGACGAGCCACCGGTTGACGCGGTCCATGTCGGGGTGCTCGGGCAGGTCGCAGACCGGGATGAGCCGCTCGAGCCTGTCCTCCAGGTCGGCGGCGAGGGCCAGGGCCTCCTCCCTGGTGTGCGCGCCCTGCCGCATGCCGACGATGAGCGACCGCCAGGGCTCCGGCATGGGCAGGGTGATGCGGCCCGTCTCGAGGAGTTCCACGCCCTGGACGCCGAGGCGAACCATGTGCCCGGCGTATTTCGTGTCGTATCCGTACCGCGCGATGAGTTCGGGCCGGTTGGTGCGCTTGCCCTGCGAGTGGTCCACCATGCGGTCGCGCTGCGAGCGCAGGTAGCCGAGGAACCGGTGGCCGGCCTGCCGGGACAGCACGAGGCCCGGGTCCGCGCGCAGGTCGCGCCCGAGGTCGGTGACCGACACGATCTCGGACTCCGGGACGAACAGCGGCAGCAGCACGGTGGGGTTGCCGCCCACGGCCAGGCGCATCCACTTACGCAACGAGTACACGGTCAGGTCGAGATCACCCGGGCCGGAGCGGACGCCTTCGGGCTGGGTGCGGTACACGTACTGGTCGAAGTGGCGCAGGCCGATGACGTAGTCCGGCGGTTCCAGGCAGATGCCCATCTCGTCGCGGTCGTCGGTGCCGGCGATGGCCGTACCGTGCACGCCGGAGCCCACCTGGCAGCGCAGGATGGTGAGCGCACCCGCGATGGCCTCGTGCTCGGGGGTGGAGTGCTTGGTCCAGCTCAACGGACGCCACCTCTCTCACTACGTGGCCGACCTATCACCTCTGGCAACGTGATCGCCGGACCATCTCTCGCGCCGTGACTCCGGATCATCTCTCGCGCCGCCTGCCTGGAGCAACGGAGTTGTCCCCAGGGTGCCTCCGCCTCCGCGTGGACGCCTCGTTCTCGGTGGATCATGCTCGGAGCCGTTTCCCCGCCCCCGGCGCCCGTGCGTGGTGAACCTTTCACGCCCGCTCCCCCTTCTCTGCACCACGATCCAGGTCACGCGCGCCCGGATCCGCCCGGGTGGGCGCGATCTGGCCGGGCGTCATCCGCGATGCGATAGTGCGGGTGCCACTCGCCTCCCGGACGCGAGCGTCCGCGTACAGGGCGAGCGGTCCCCCTTATCCGGCCGCAGGAGGATCGCATGCGCAAAATCAGAGCCCTACTCGTCTCGGCCGCTCTGGCCGCCGGCCTGTCGCTGTCGCTCGGCACGGCGCCCGCCCAAGCCGAAAGCATCAGGTACGTCTACTTCCTGTACTCGGACTGCGTGAACGGCGGGCAGCTCGGCATCCAGTGGGGCTGGTGGACCTCCTACTACTGCTCCTACCAGAGCGTCGGCCCCAACGACTACCGGTACTTCCTCTACGCCTGACACCTGCCGGCGTACCTGACGAAACAGCACGCGGTGCGCGGCGCGGGCCACCCGCGCCGCGCACTCACTTCCCCGGCGGCCCGCCGCGCTCAGTGGCGGCGGACCTACAGCCGCCGCTCCGCATCGTCAGGCGGACATCAGAGTGACCGGTCGCCCTGGAGCGGGGGAGACGAGCAGGTGGTCGAGACCGGCTTCGGAGAAGGCGGTGTGCACGTCCGCCTGGTCCTCGGTGAAGTGGCTCCAGCCCTCGACATGGAGCGGCACGACCTGCCGGGCCTTCAGCAGGCGCGCGGCGACCACCATCTCGGCGGCGTTCAAGGTGAGCCGCTCGTCGAGCATGGGGACGCGGACGGCGCCGCCGAACAGCAGCGCGACGTCGATGGCCGGGAACCGCCCGGCGATGAGCTCCACGTACTCCAGCGAAGCGTTGTCACCGCTGACGTAGACGGTGGGCGACCCGGCGCCGGAGAGCACGAAGCCGGTGACCTGACCGACGATGGGCTCGCTTCCCGGCGGGCCGTGCAGGGCGGGAACGGCGGTGACGCGGACCGGACCGACGTCGTGGTGTTCCCAGGGTCCCAGCGGAGTGACGCCGGTGTTCGCGGCGGCGTCGGGTGTGCTCAGGGTCAGCGGCGCGGCGGCCATCGCCTCGCGGCCCAGCTTGTCCAGGTTGTCGGGATGCTGGTCGTGGCTGAGCAACACCATGTCCACCGGGCCGAGGTCGGCGAAGGAGAGGGCAGGGCCGGTGGTCTTGGTGAGCGTGAGCGGCCCGACGGAGTGATCCCCCGGCGGATCGAAGGTCGGATCGGTGAGGATGCGCAGCCCGCCGAGCTCCAGCAGGGCCGTCGGGCCGCCGATCACGGTGATGGTGGTCGTCATGAGCAACTCCGTTCGCCGCGCACCGCCGGTCATCTGCGAACCACGTTAACCGAACGGACGCGGGCCGTCTCCGGCATGTCATGGCCGCCGCCGGGCGGCCATGACGAGCCCTCCTCACCACACCGCGCTCACCGGTCCCGGGACCTCAGACCGGCAGTACCCGCAGGGCGGGATAGTTGGCCGAGTTCAGGTACACCTTGTCGGTGCCGTGTTCCTTCTCCAGCTCCAGAACGAACCGATAGCGGTAGACCCCCGGCTTGGCGTCGCTCATCACCGCCCCGGCCCAGTAGTAGTAGACGGCGGTGTACTGGTCGCGCATCCGGTCGGGAGCGCCGTAGACCTTGAGTTCGGTCATGATCCGGCGCTCGGCGACGTCGTCCTCGTCGCCCTTCTCGATGTCGAGGAAGACCAGGTTGTTGATCTTCGGCATCGGGGGCCAGGTGCCGTCCGGACGGCGATGCATGTCGATCGGGCGGACGATCCAGTTGATCACCTGCCCCTGCTTGCAGATGGTCTCCAGATGGTCGCCGCCCTGCCCCACGCCGCCGACGCTGTTGTCCATCATGTAGAGGCAGCCGTCCAGGGACTTCGTCGCGGCGGCCTTCTCCATGTCGACGAGGGTCACCACGTTCAGCTGGACGGAGTTGAGCTGGCCGCGATCGGCGAAGTCCGTGGCCGCGTACGCCTGGGTCATCGGCCTTCCTTTCCTTCGCCGGCGGCACTGGTCAAGGCCGGCCGGGCGGTGGGAGTGAACGGCGTGCCGACGGTGCCGAGCAGGAAGGAGAGCCGGTACGGCACCGGTTTGGTGAGGTCCTGCTTGACCTCGGCGGTCCAGAACACGATGTCGGTGCCGGGATACACCTTGCGCGTGGGCTCGGCGATCCGCGGGTCGATCTCGATGTCGGCGAGGGTCACGTAGGTCTCGCACTCCAGCGGGATCACGTTCCACAGCAGCGTGTCGCCCTTGCGTACCCGGCTGTGCAGCTCCGGGGTGCCGAAGCCGGAGGACCCGGCGGCCTTGTTGGTGTCGTAGAGGTAGAGGTTGTCGTCCAGGTTCTCCGACGCCAGCGCGGCCACGGGGTCGATCACCGCGGTGATCGTCACAGGCCGTGCGGGCCGGTGTTCGGACTGTCGGTTCCTCGGGGGCAATGCGGCTCCTTCGTTCGCGAAGATGCTCCGGGTCGGACCGGGTCGGACCGGGTCGGAAGGGGTCGGGCCGGGTCAGACGGCGGGAGGGACGGCCGGGAGGGGGAGGACGCCCAGTCCGGCGCCGGTGAAGGCGTTGCGCTTCGGGTCGTTGGTGATCTTGAGGCTGGACTCGCAGGTCAGGTCGACGGACTGCCAGACCAGCTCGTCGTTCTGCTCGACCAACTCGTGCAGCTGGACGTGCACCGTGTACGGGTAGACCCCCGGCCGGCTCGTGTCCACGGTCGCGGCCCAGTACCAACCGTCGTAGACCATGTCGGGCGACCCGTACTGGGCCGGGTACATGATCTTCTCGCTGACGGCCTGGCCGGTGATGTCGGTGATCACCGGGGCCGGGTAGTTGTACGCGGCGGCGCTGTCGGTGGTCTTCCCGGTGACGTCCAGCAGCTTGGCCGCGGTCATGCCCCGCCCGCCTGCCTGCTTGCGGGGACGCTTGCCGACCCTCTGCTGCAGCCGCGCCAGCTCGGCGCCGCTCGCCTGGCCCTCGCCGCCGAGCGCGGCCAGCTGCTCCAGCGTGCGCCGGTCGTGGGCGCGCTCCTGCTCGGCCAGGTAGTTGCGCGGCACCGTCGGAGGGATCGCCCCGAGCGCCGCGGGCAGCCAGTTCAGCACCTGCTCGGTCGCCTGCGACCCGTCGAGGAAATAGGTGCCGGGCACGATCGTCACCAGTTCCCCGGTGCCCTCTCCGGCCGATCCGAGAAACTTCATGTTGTCGAACCAGTAGGTGTTGCCGTCGAGGGACCGCGTCCGAAGCGCGTTCTCGACGTCGAACAGCACGATGATCCCGTGTTGCTGTGCCATGGAACCGCCTTTCGCAGAACGTGGCTCACACGCGCAGCAGCGCGGGCGAGTCGATGTGCAGCACGCTGTTGGGCCCTTCGTGGAGCTTGAGCGAGAGCCGGTACCGGTAGGGCACACCGGGCGCCATGGTGTAGGGAACGATGCCCTCCCACACCAGCAGGTCGTGGTTCTCCTGCCCGTCGGAACCCGTGGCGTCGGACACCGGAACGGCAGGGGGCTCCACCGGGTACGGCGGCACGCCAGGGTCCTGCGAAAGCGGGATGGCCGCGCCGGGCAGGAACTCGATGGCCTGGATCTCGACCGGGGTCTGCACGTCCACGTGGATGGGCGTCCACTGGACCACCTGCCCCGGGACCACAGCCGTGACGAGGTCGGGGGTGCCCTGGTGCCGGCTCCCCGCCGAGCCGTCGTCGACCAGCGAGATGTTGCCGTTGTGCAGCGTCCGATCGGACAACGCCCCGACGGCGTCGACCATCACGACGATGCTGACCTTCTCCTTCATCGATCCTCCTTGTCGGATTTCCTGGGCTGACGGGCGGTCACGCGCTCAGCCCCGGTCCCTGACCAGCGGCGTCTTGCCGACGGCGGTCCGCTCGATCTGCGGCGAGGAGGGGGGGACGAACACCAGCCGGAACTCGTATCCGGTCTGCTCGATGGCCATCGCGTTCGCCTCCCGGTCGTTGAACAGCGACAGGGAGCTCGGCAGCGCCTGGGTGAACAGCCGCCGCGTCCCGCTCGGGCCGAGGGCGTGCTCGACGGCCGCGGCCGTGCCCTCGGCGTCGTCCACCGCCGCCAGCAGAGTGAGGATCCGGTCCTCACGGTGGTTGTGGAACTGGACCTCGTGCGCGACCAGGTCCAGGTCGACGCCGGACGCCATGTACAGCCGCCCGCGCAGGGCGGCGTAGGCCAGCGTCGCCGAGTACTGGCTGTCGTTGAGGTGCAGCACATCGGCGGTGCGCCCGGCGAACTCGAATCGCTCGGTGCGCAACCCCGGCCCGTCCAGGGCGGGGCGGCGGATCATCCGGTCGCCGAGCTTGAGCCGGAGCAGCGGCGTCTCGTCGGCGTGCAGCCGGGTGACGACCAGCTCGCCCTCCTCCCCTTCGGCGACGGCACGGCCATGCTCGTCCACGATCTCCACCAGGTGCAGCCCCGGCACGGCGGACAGCGCCGGCGAGGTGTGGTCGAGCTGGAGCCCCACGCATTCGGCCTGGGTCGCGGCGAAGTAGCTGAGGATCGACACGTTGGGGAAGAACGCCTGCAGCTCGTCCCGCTTGCGCTGCGGCAGGGAGCCGCTGCCGTACATGGCGACCCGGAAGCTCGCCCTGGCCTGCGGCGTCAGGCCCGCACCGAGCTCGGGCAGGAGCGCGATGCCGGCGGTGATCCCCATCAGCGCCTTGTGACCGGGATAGGAGAACATGTGCTCGAGCACCGGTGCGCTCACCGGCCCCGCGCCGATGTAGTTGACTCCCGGGACCTGGGACAGGACGCCGCCGACCATGGTGCCGCTGCTCCACATCTGGTAGTCGGCCAGGGTGGTGAACAGCCAGCGCGGCCCGGGGCCGCTCAGGTAGCGGCCGAGCTGGTAGGCGCCCATGAACGCCCCGGCGATGCGGTAGGTGTCGCGCAGCTCCCTCAGGGAGTACACGATCTCCAGGGGCATGCCGTCACCGGTGCCGCCGCTGGCCACCACCTCGAACCCGCCGCGGTCGAGCGGCACGACCATGCCGGCCCGCGCGCCCATGAACATGTCCCTCTGCACGATCTTGTCCGAGAGCGGGATCCGCTCCCACTCGGACATGTCGGTAGGGGCGCTGCGGATCCCGAAGTAGTGCAGCCGCTCGCGCCACAGCGGGTTGAGCAGGGCGATGCCGACGAGCTGCTGCAGCCGGCGGAACACCAGCGCGTCCTGCAGGCCGAGCGGGGACTCGCAGTACGGAGTCCCGGTGAGCCGCCCGCACTCCTCCAGCTTCTCGCCGAACGACGGCAGCCGGGTGACGTCGTCCACGGAGCGGGGCCGCAGCTCCTCCTCCGGGATCAGTCGTGCCGCCAGGTCCGCCGAGGCGGTGACGTCCAGATCGGTCATGGTCATGAATGACTCCCGTCGCGCTGGTCGTGCCGGGCCGTGGCGCTCGCGCGCAGCACTCGTTGCCCGATGTCCCTGATTTCGGCGATGAGCATGGCCAGGTGGTCGGCGTCGATCAGGTGGTTCATCACCACCACGCGCAGCGCCGCCACCCCGTCGATGTCGACCTTGGAGATGAAGAAGCGCCCGCCGTCCCGGATCCGGTTACGGATCTCCAGCTGCAGCCGGTGCACGGTCGCCGGGTCCACCCCGTCCGGCCGGTACCGGAAGCACAGGATGTTGGACTCCGGTTCGTGCGCCACGGCGAAGTCCGGCTCGGCGGCGACCATCTGGTACGCCTGCCGGGCCACCGCGCACAGCCGGTCGATCTTCTGCGTGAACAGCGCCGGCCCGTAGACCGACCAGACCGCCCAGAGCGGCATGATCATCGGGCGTTTCGTGCACTCGAAGTTCTTGTCCGCGCTGTCGTAGGCGCTGTAGACGTCCGGTTCCTCGTCGAAGACGTAGCTGGCACGCTGCCGGAACGCGCCGCGCGCCGCCGTCTTGTCGCGGTAGAAGAGCAGCGTGCAGGGCGCCGGCATGAACAGCATCTTGTGGGCGTCCCAGGTCAGGGAGTCGGCCCGCTCGATGCCGCGCAGCTTGTGCCGGTGCCGGTCCGACAGCAGCAGGCTCGCCCCGTGCGCCCCGTCCACATGGAGCCAGAGCCCATACCGGCGCGCCAGGGCCGCGAGCTCCTCCAACGGGTCGAACGCGCCCATCGACGTGGTCCCGGCCGTGGCCACCAGGCAGAACGGCCGCAGGCCACGCCGGTGCGCTTCGTCCAGTGCAGGGGCGGCCAGATCGGGACGTATCCGCCCGGCCCGATCGACGGGGAGCCGGACGATCTGCCGTTCTCCGATGCCGAGCACGCCCGCCGCGCGCGTGACGCTGTAGTGCGCCTCCTCGCTGACCGCGATGGCGGGGCGGCCCGGCGTGCCGCCGGCGCCGGCCGTCCAGATCTGCGGGAAGGCGCGGTTGCGGGCGGCGAGCAACGCGGTCAGGTTGGCCAGGGAGCCTCCCGAGGTGGTCACCATGGCGAACCGGTCGGGGTCCCCGCCGATGTACCGATTGAGTTCCTCGGCCATGAGCCGCTCGGCGACGTTCGGGAGCTGCCCGGCCTCATAGAAGGAGGAGGGCTGGTTGACCACCGAGCCGACCAGGTCGATGAGGCTGGCCAGTGGCACCACGCCGGAGAACTGCCGGCCCATGTAGCCGGGTGAGTAGACCGGGATGCCGGTCTCGGTGTACAGGTCGACGATCTGGTTCACCCGATCGGCGTCGAAGTCGGCGATGCCCTGCCGTTCGAGGGTCATCAGCTCCCGCGCGGCCTTCAGCAGCGCCTCCGGGTGCAGGAGGTCGAGTCCCCGGACCGACTGGTCGACCAGATACGTCGTCAGGCGTCTGACGATGTTCACGGCGCCGTCGTGGAAACGTCCGGGGTCGAAGGCCGCGGTGAGACCGGGCGTGGGCGAATGGGAACTTTCACCGGTCACCGGCTGCGGAAAGGAACTCTGGACATCGGAAAGCGAACTCGTCACGGAGAGGACTCCAAATTGGTCCGGAGCCGAGAAACCCTCATGTGATCGCGTTCGACCGGGAATTCGGGCATGACGAACTGAATTCCCGTGCGATCACATGAAAGATCTCGAGAACAAAGGACGATCTGCGGTGGAACGTCGAGAGAGGAAGAGCTTCCCGGCGACCGGGACGCGAGGTGGATTCATGCCCTTACGGACATGACCTGACGCGTTGTATCGGTCCAATACCTAGGCGGAATGCCGGTCGATGACAGTGGCAGGGCGTGCGAGGGACTCTTGACCTTCTGGTAACGCTACGTCCAAGTGGCTCAGCCGGTTCGGCGGCGATGATGTCGATGATCAGATTCTGGTGGAGGTCCACCGTGGATGGAACACGGTGAATCCCGCCTTACTCTCACCTGTCGCACTCAGCGGCACGCTCGTCATGTAGATGACCTAATCATCGCCGACAGTCCGGCGCAAGGCCTCAGATGGAGATGGGCTGTCAGAATCAGGCCACGGTCCCGCATGGTGATGGAGGTGCGGGCATGTTCTGCTAGGTCTGGTTTATCGCATCTTATGAGTTTTTCTCATAGATCCTGATGGTGAAGTGTGCAGGTCATGAAGCCGGCGGAGAACATCGGACACCGACCGGTCGCCCGCACGCATGATCGCCGCCCGGCGAGTGCCCCTTGTCCAGGAGAACGTCTCCGCTTTTCGGTCATGGCGAAAGAGGGAGCTGTGCGCGCCAGGAAGATAAAGCACCCGGATCGAGCTCGCCGACGCCATTTTCGAGTACCCGGAGATCTGGTATAACGGACGGCGACGTCACAGCAGCCCGAAGATACCGGCGCCGATAGCGTTCAAGAACACGATCAGCACGGCACGAAATCCACAAATCGGACTCAAAGAAACCCCGGGCACGCCTCAACCTCACCCAAGCCGAGCTATCAACCTGCTCACATTGGAAATCCTGGCCGACACGGCGCTCTCCCCGCTGATCGCCGGCCGGAGCCTCTCGCTGTCGCTTTCTGGGAGAGAATTCCGTCACGACTCCCCCGCACCGGCGTTGAGGTTCATCCGCGCCGGCTCCGAGTCGACGGAGGTTTTCCGAGACGAGGCCGAGGACCTCCGGCACACCATCTCGCAGGCCACCCACAGCGCGGTCATCGCGCCGCGCTCTTCTCTGCTTTCACCGGCTGGGCTTCCTGCTGTACGCCTCGGTGCTCCCGTCCCACAACGTGCCCACCCATTACCCGCACGGCATATCCGGAATTCGACGCGGTCCCACCCGAGAGAGGATCCCATGACCACTCCTACCACCCCGGTTTCCAGCCTTACCGCGGCCGAGATCGAGCGGACCGCCGTCCTGGTACGCGAAGCCGGCCTGGCCGGCGAAAGCGTCCGCTTCGTCTACGTCGGCCTGCTCGAGCCGCACAAGCAGGAGGTGCTCGCGTTCCACGCCGGAACCGGGCCGAGACCCGACCGCCGGGCGCGGGCGCTGCTGCTCGACACCGCGACCGGCGACGCCCGGGACGTGACCGTCGACCTCACCGCCGGCGCGGTGGCCGCGATCACCGACGTCGACGGCTCCCACGGCGGGATGCCCATCCTGGTCGAGGAGTTCATGTCGGTCGACGGGATCCTCGCCCAGGAGCCGGCCTGGGTGGACGCGCTGGCCGAGCGCGGCCTGACCCCGGAGCAGGTGAGATGCGCGCCGCTCTCCGCCGGCTCCTTCGACCTGCCCGGCGAGCAGGGCAGGCGCATCATCCGCGTGCTCTGCTTCGCGGTGTCCGACCCTGACGGCCACGTCTGGGCGCACCCGGTGGACGGGCTGAGCGCCTACGTCGACCTCGTCGAGAGGAAGGCGACCGAGGTCATCGACATCGGTGTCTTCCCGCTGCCGCGGGAGCTGAGCGACTTCCATCTCCCGCGAGGGCGCCCGGCGCCGTTGGAGACCTTGAGACCCATCGAGATCACCCAGCCCGACGGGCCCTCGTTCCAGGTCGAGGGCGACCGGGTCACCTGGGCGAACTGGTCCTTCTACTTCGGGTTCGACGCCCGCGAGGGCCTGGTGCTCCACCGGCTCGCCTACGCCGACCCCGACCACGACGGCGAGGTCCGGCCGGTCGTCTACCGCGCCTCCATCGCCGAGATGGTCGTGCCGTACGGGGATCCGGCGCCCGTCCGGTTCTGGCAGAACTACTTCGACACCGGCGAATACCTCTTCGGCCGATTCGCGAACTCGCTCACCCTCGGCTGCGACTGCCTCGGCGAGATCCACTACGTCGACGTCGACCTGGCCGACGAGACCGGCGACGTGCGGCGCATCCCCAACGCGATCTGCCTGCACGAGGAGGACCACGGCACGCTCTGGAAGCACACCGACATCTACACCCCGAACTCGGCCGAGGTCCGCCGCCAGCGCCGCCTGGTGATCTCGTTCTTCACCACGATCGGCAACTACGACTACGGCTTCTACTGGTATCTCTACCTGGACGGCAGGATCGAGTGCGAGGCCAAGCTCACCGGCATTCTGTTCACCTCGGCCTACCGCGGGCCGCGAGAGTCGCCCTACGCCGCCGAGGTGGCCCCGGGCCTGGGCGCCCCCTTCCACCAGCACCTGTTCAGCGCTCGCCTCGACATGATGGTCGACGGCCCGCGCAACGCGGTCGACGAGGTCGACGCCGTCCGGGTGCCGGTCTCACCGGAGAACCCGTACGGCAACGCCTTCAGCTACGCCCGCACCCGCATCGCGAGCGAGGCCGAGGGGGTGCGCAGTGCGGACGCCTCGGTCGGGCGCACCTGGCACGTGGTGAGCACCGAGCGCACCAACCGGCTCGGCCGGCCGACCGGCTACGTACTGCGCGCCCAGCAGAACCCCACCCTGCTGGCGGACCCGTCCTCGTCGATCGCCGCACGGGCGGCCTTCACCACCCGGGATCTGTGGATCACCCGGTACGCACCCGACGAACGGTACCCGGCCGGCGAGTTCGTCAACCAGAACCCGGGCGGCGACGGCCTGCCCGCGTACGTCGCGGGTGACCGGCCCCTGGACGGCGAGGACGTCGTGCTGTGGCACACCTTCGGCGTGACCCACTTCCCGCGGCCCGAGGACTGGCCGGTGATGCCGGTGGACCATGCCGGTTTCTCGCTGACGCCGTACGGGTTCTTCGACCGCAACCCCACGCTGAACGTGCCGGCCAACGAGGCCAGGCACTGCGAGCACCATCACGGCGACTGAGACGCCGGCGCCGTTGCGGTGGTGGCCGCAATGAAAAGCCCCGGACGGAGATCCGTTCGGGGCGGTTTATCTGGGTGGGGCTACCAGGACTTGAACCTGGGACCTCTTCCTTATCAGGGAAGCGCTCTAACCGTCTGAGCTATAGCCCCGCTGGCGGAGAGAAGACTATCGCCTCCGTGGCGCGGAAGCGAACGGTCTCACCGACAGGGAAAAGCTTACCGTGCTCCGGGGCCCGTCCGCGCCATGGATTTCGCCGGTGATCGCCCGCGCTGGTGGAGCCGCGGGCGATCGGGGGCGTCGACGGCGTGTGCCCGGCCGCGGGCCACGGGTGGGGTCACTCGGCCTCGCTGAAGGTCACCTCGACGCCGCCGACCAGGTCGGAGGCAACGTTGTAGATGACGGACCCCAGCGTGGACAGGGCGGTGATGAGGACGACGTTCACCGCGCCGAGCAGGGCGGTGTAGCCGAGGATGCGCACCGGCTCGAACCAGGACTTGATGTCGATGCCGGCGCTGGTCTTGCCGTCGGGCACCGTGAGCTGCGTCACGGTGTTGACGATGGAGTCGAAGACGCCGAGCGCCGACAGCACCCCGTACAGGACCGCGACGGCCACGAAGAGCACCACGAAGCACACCAGCGAGACGACGAAGCTGAACTTCATCGCCGACCAGGGCTCAACCCTGCGCAGCACCAGATGGGCCTTGCGGGGCGCCTTGGGGGCCGCCGGCTTGTCGCGGGGCTCCGGACGGGCGCTGGCGATGGGGTCGGGCGTGGCCAGGGCCGACACGGCGCCGAAACCCTGCCGGGTGCCCGTGGCGCCCGGACGGGGCCCCGGGCCGGAGCCGGGCGCGCCAGGGCCCCCACGGCCGGAGCCGGGCGCGCCGGGACCGCCGGGAACGGCACCCGACGAACCGGGACCTCCGGGCGCGGTACCGGGCGAGCCGGGGCGTCCCGGGCCGGAGCCCAGTGTGCCAGGTGCCGGCGAGCCGGTGCGCGGGGCGGCGGCAGGCGTGGGACGCGGAGTGGCGGAGGGCGCGGGACGCGCGCTCGGACCGGCGTTCGGCCCGGGCGCCGGAGGCGTCTGCGGCTTGGGCGAGGGCCTGGTGGGGCCGGCGCCCTGGCCGTCGGCGGCGGGCGACCAGGAGTTGTCGGGCACCGAGGAGGAGCGGATGTGCAGCGTCGCGTCCGCTCCCTCGCCGCCTGCGGCGGGAGCCGCCGCGTCGTCGTCGTTGGACACGACGACAACCCTGTCATCACTCTGGTCGGCCGGGGAACGGACCTTGCCCGTACTTTCCGAGGTGTTCACGCTCTCCGTCACCTGATTGCGCGTCGAGGAGTTCACCGAGGACGCCGGACGGGCGGCCTTTGGCGTGGCGCGTTTGCGGTTCGCCGAGGTGCCGGTCGGTTTACCGGGCCCGCCGGAACCACCGGAGTTGGCCTGAGGGCTCATTCCTCGTCATCTCCCCCGTTGTCCTCGGAGTCCAGCGCTTCGGCGTTGCGGGCGAGGGCAACCACGCTGTCTCCCTCTGAGAGGTTCATCAGGCGCACTCCCATGGTCTGGCGGCCGGACTGCTTGATCTCACCCGCACTGGTCCGGATCACCCCGCCGGCAGAGGTGATCGCGAACACCTCGTCCTCGGGGCTCACCATGACTGCTCCGACCAGCTTGCCACGGGCACTCACAATCTTCGCAGTCAGTACACCTTGCCCGCCTCTTCCTTGGACAGGATATTGATCCGCGGGTGTCCGCTTCGCATACCCACCTACGGTGGCGATAAGCACGTCGGCGCCGTCGCTGACCACGTTCATGGCCAGCAGTTCGTCGCCGTCGAGGAAGCGCATGCCGATGACGCCGCTCGTGGCCCGGCCCATGGGGCGCAGGGCGTCGTCGGAGGCGGTGAAGCGGATGGACTTGGCGCCGCGCGAGATCAGCAGCAGGTCGTCCTCCTCGGAGACCAGCCGGGCCGCGATCACCTCGTCGTCGTCGCGGAGGTTGATGGCGATCAGACCGCCGGACCTGGGGGAGTCGTACTCCGACAGGCGGGTCTTCTTCACCAGGCCGCTGCGGGTGGCGAGCACCAGGTACGGGGAGACCTGGTAGTCGCGCAGGTCGAGGACCTCCATGACGTGCTCGTCGGGCTGCATGGCCAGAAGGTTCGCCAGGTGCTGGCCGCGCGCGTCGCGGCCGGCGTCGGGCAGCTCGTAGGCCTTGATGCGGTAGACGCGGCCCTTGTTGGTGAAGAACAGCAGCCAGTGGTGCGTGGTGGTGACGAAGAAGTGCTCGACGATGTCGTCCTGGCGCAGCTGCGCGCCGCGCACGCCCTTGCCTCCGCGCTTCTGGGCGCGGTAGAGGTCGGTCTTGGTGCGCTTGGCGTAGCCGCCGCGGGTGATCGTGACGACCATGTCCTCTTCGGCGATGAGGTCCTCGATGGACATGTCGCCGTCGTAGGCGATGATCTCGGTCTTGCGCTCGTCGCCGTACCGGTTGACGATCTCGCCGAGCTCGTCGCCGACGATCTGCCGCTGGCGGCTCGGCGACGCCAGGATCTCCTGGTAGTCGGCGATCTGCGTCATCAGCCCGTTGTACTCGTCGGTGATCTGCTGGCGTTCGAGGGCGGCCAGCTTGCGCAGCTGCATGTCCAGGATGGCCTGGGCCTGGATCTCGTCGATCTCCAGCAGCTCCATCAGGCCGCCGGACGCCTGCGCCGCCGAGGGGGAGCGGCGGATCAGGGCGATGACCTCGTCCATGCGGTCCATCGCCTTGAGCAGGCCGCGCAGGATGTGGGCGCGCTCCTCGGCCTTGCGCAGTAGGTAGCGCGTGCGCCGGACGACGACCTCGATCTGGTGCTCGACGTAGTGCTTGACGAACTGGTCGATGCGCAGCGTCCTCGGCACACCGTCGACCAGGGCCAGCATGTTGGCGCCGAAGGTCGTCTGGAGCTGGGTGTGCTTGTAGAGGTTGTTCAGCACGACCTTGGCGACCGCGTCGCGCTTGAGGACGATCACCAGGCGCTGGCCGGTGCGCGAAGAGGTCTCGTCGCGCACGTCGGCGATGCCGTTGACCCTGCCGTCCTTGACAAGCTCGGCGATGGTCAGCGCGAGGTTGTCCGGGTTGACCTGGTAGGGCAGCTCGGTGACGACCAGGCACTGGCGGCCCTTGGGGTCCTCCTCGACCTCGACGATGGCGCGCATGGTGATCGAGCCGCGCCCGGTGCGGTAGGCGTCGTCGATGCCGCGCCGGCCGACGATGAGCGCGCCGGTGGGGAAGTCGGGGCCCTTGACGCGCGCGATGAGCGCCTCGAGCAGCTCCTCCTCGGAGGCCTCGGGGTTCTCCAGGCACCACTGGACGCCGGAGGCGACCTCGCGCAGGTTGTGCGGCGGGATGTTGGTCGCCATGCCGACCGCGATGCCCGCCGAGCCGTTGACCAGGAGGTTCGGGAACCTGGACGGCAGGACCATCGGCTCCTGCGAACGGCCGTCGTAGTTGGGCTGGAAGTCGACGGTCTCCTTGTCGATGTCACGGAGCATCTCCATGGCGATCGGCGCGAGACGGCACTCGGTGTACCGCATGGCGGCGGCCGGGTCGTTGCCGGGGGAGCCGAAGTTGCCCTGGCCGTCGACCAGCGTGTACCGCAGTGCCCACGGCTGCGCGAGCCGCACGACCGTGTCGTAGATCGAGGCGTCGCCGTGCGGGTGGTAGGAGCCCATCACGTCGCCGACGACGCGGGAGCACTTGAAGTATCCGCGGTCGGGCCGGTATCCGCCGTCGTACATGGCGTAGAGCACGCGCCGGTGCACCGGCTTGAGGCCGTCCCGCACGTCCGGCAGCGCCCTGGACACGATGACCGACATCGCGTAGTCCATGTAGCTGCGCTGCATCTCGGACTGGATGTCGACCGGTTCGATGCGGTCGGCGGGCGGCCCAGGCGGGGTGTTGACTTCCGTCACGGGTGGTACGTCCTTTTCGGAGATGAGTCTGTACGGCAGCCGTTACACGTCAAGGAACCGGACATCCCTCGCGTTCCTGATGATGAACGACCTGCGCGCCTCGACGTCCTCGCCCATCAGCACGGTGAACATCTCATCGGCCTGGGCGGCGTCGTCGAGGGTGACCTGAAGGAGGACCCGGGTCGCCGGGTTCATCGTGGTGTCCCAGAGCTGGGCGGCGTTCATCTCGCCCAGACCCTTGAAGCGCTGAACGCCGTCGTGCATGCGCGGGTCGCGCCGGCCGTTGGCGATGCCGGCCTCGATGATGGAGTCGCGCTCGCGGTCGGAGTAGGCGTAGCTGGCGTCCTCACCCTTCCGGTCCCACTTGATCTTGTAGAGCGGGGGCTGGGAGAGGTAGACGTGCCCCGCCTCGATGAGCGGCCTCATGAAGCGGAACAGCAGCGTCAGCAGCAGGGTGGTGATGTGCTGACCGTCGACGTCGGCGTCCGCCATAAGGATGAGCTTGTGGTAGCGGAGCTTGGCGATGTCGAACTCGGCGTGCACGCCGGTGCCGAGCGCGGTGATCAGCGCCTGCACCTCGTTGTTCTTGAGCACGCGGTCGATGCGGGCCTTCTCGACGTTCAGGATCTTGCCGCGGATGGGCAAGATGGCCTGGAACTTCGGGTCGCGGCCGCCCTTGGCGGAGCCGCCCGCGGAGTCGCCCTCGACGATGTACAGCTCGCACTTCTCGGGCTCGGTCCACTGGCAGTCGGCGAGCTTGCCCGGCAACCCCGAACCGGCCTCCAGCAGCGACTTGCGCCGGGTGAGGTCGCGGGCCTGGCGGGCCGCGATGCGGGCGCGGGACGCCTGCAGCGACTTGTTGATGATCTCCTTGGCCTCGCCCGGGTTGCGCTCGAACCAGTCGCGCAGGAAGTCGTTGCAGGCCTTCTGCACGAACGACTTGGCCTCGGTGTTGCCGAGCTTGGTCTTGGTCTGGCCCTCGAACTGCGGGTCGGCGAGCTTCACCGAGATGATCGCCGTGAGGCCCTCACGGATGTCGTCACCGGTGAGGTTGTCGTCCTTGCCCTCCTTGAGGAACTTCTGCTCGCGGGCGTAACGGTTGACGATCGTCGTCAGCGCCGCGCGGAAGCCTTCCTCATGGGTGCCGCCCTCGGCGGTGTTGATGGTGTTGGCGAAGGTGTAGACCGACTCGCTGTAGGACCCGTTCCACTGCATGGCGATCTCGACGGAGATGCCCTCGCCCTCGGACTCGAAGTCGACGACCGAGTTATGGACGGGTTCCTTCTTGGCGTTGATGTGCCGGACGAAGTCGGACAGGCCGCCCTCGTAGTGGTAGGTCACCACATGCGGCTCGCCGTTCACGTGGTCGGGCCGCTCGTCGCGGATGACGATCGTCAGGCCCTTGTTGAGGAAGGCCATCTCCTGGAGCCGGCGCGACAGGGTCTCGAAATTCCACGTGGTGGTCTCGAAGATGGTGCCGTCGGCCCAGAAGGTGATCGAGGTGCCGGTCTCCTCGGTGGGCTCGCCCTTGACCAGGGGACCGGTGGGCTTGCTCTCGACGTACGACTGCCGCCAGTAGTGGCCCTCCGTCTTGATCTCCACCTCCAGGCGGGTGGATAGGGCGTTGACCACCGACACACCGACGCCGTGCAGGCCGCCGGAGACGGCGTAGGACTTGCTGTCGAACTTGCCGCCCGCGTGCAGGACGGTGAGGACGACCTCGACGGCGGGCCGCTGCTCGCCGGGGACGATTCCCACCGGGATGCCGCGGCCGTTGTCCACTACCCGGACGCCGTTGTCCGCGAGGAGAGTGACCTCGATGTGGTCGGCGTAGCCGGCGAGTGCCTCGTCGACGGAGTTGTCCACAACCTCCTGGACCAGGTGGTGGAGACCACGCTCTCCGGTCGAGCCGATGTACATGCCAGGGCGCTTACGAACCGCCTCAAGCCCTTCGAGAACGGTGATTGAGCTAGCGTCGTAGGACAAGTGCCAAATCCTCCTGCCGCGGACACGCGACAGGAGAGGCCGTGATGCGGCTGCTCCTGCCGTGCCCGTCACCGTCGTGAGTGCCTCGATGCGACCACCCGTGGGAGATCGGCGCGCGGCCGGGGGTGACTCGCATGCGGACGTGTCCGGAATCCGAGTTCATTCTACCGGTCAGAAGCGCATCAGGTGGCATTGACGGCCGCTGTGGTGGCCTGTCGGGCGTTGGATGCCTTACTGAGCATCCCCCCACGGGGGAGGGGGGTCACCGCCGCCACCGTGATTCTGATCGGTTTCCCCGGGGAAGAGCCCCCTCCGTCGCCGGCCGGGCGACGCTGTGAGCCCTTTGTCAACCATACGTGTCACGGGGGCCCCTGCTGCCGGTAACGCGCAGCCCGCCCGAGGGCCTCGGGCCGTTCTGCGGCCCGCGGACCTTCACCCGCTGGACCGTGCCGTCACCGAGCTCCTCGTTCAGCCGTCTGACCAGGGTGGAAGCGAGCAGCCGCACCTGCGTGGCCCAGGCGGTGGAGTCGGCGACGACCAGCACCTCGCCCTCGGAGAAGGTCTCCGGCTTGGTGTGCGCGGCGAGATCGGGCCCGACGATCTCGTGCCAGCGCCCGAACACCCCGCCGACCGCGAGCGGCTCCTCCCACCCCCGGTCGGCCAGCAGATCGCGGATGGCACGGCCGAAGAGCTGCGGATCGCCGGCGTCCCGGCGGGCGGCCGAGCGGCGGCGGGGCTCGCGCCGGGGAAGCTGCCCGCGCTTGGCGGCGTCGGCCTTGGCCTGGGCGAGCTTCTCGCGCGCGAGCGCCGCGCCGCGCGCCGCGACGATGTCGGGGGACTGGACTCCAGAGGTCTCACCTGACACGGGCGACGCTCCCTTCCGCGACGTCGAACCGGGCACCGGACAGCTGCGCGGGGACGTCCTCGGGCACCGCCGCGGTGATCAGGACCTGCTCGGCGGAGGCGACGATCTCGGCCAGGCTGCGCCGCCTGCGCGCGTCGAGCTCGGCGAAGACGTCATCGAGGATCAGCACAGGGTCGCCGCCCTCGGCCCTGAGCAGGTCGTAGGCGGCCAGGCGCAGCGCCAGCGCGAACGACCAGGACTCGCCGTGGCTGGCGTAGCCGCGCGCGGGCAGGTCGCCCAGCCGCAGCAGCAGGTCGTCGCGGTGCGGCCCGACGAGGGTGACGCCGCGTTCGAGTTCGGCCTGCCTGACCGCGAGCAGGCTCGCCCGCAGCGCCTCTTCCAAGGCGGAACGGTCCGGCAGGGCCTCCTCCAGGCCCAGGGTGCCCGAGGTGCCTGGGAGTGCCGCTTCGGGCGTTGTGGACGGCCCTGCGGCCGTGTGGCCTTCGCCGGGCGGAGACGGCGGCAGGCCGTCCACCGCTGTGGACAACGTGTGGCGGTACTCCATGCCGGCGGGGGCGGACGACGGGGCGAGCAGCGCGTAGGCCTTGGCCACCAGCGGGCGCAGCGCCGCCACGAGCTGGAGGCGGGCGGCGAGCAGCTCGGCGCCGTGGCGGGCGAGGTGGGCGTCCCAGACCTCCAGCGTGCTGAGCGCGTCCCCGGCGCCGGCCGCGGCGAACCCCGCCTCGGCCTCCTGCCGGCGCGAGCTCTGCCTGCGGCCAGGACGCGCCTGCATGGCGCTGCGGAGCAGGGCGCCCCGCTGCTTCAGCACCCGCTCGTAGTCGGCCCGCACCCCGGCGAAGCGGGGCGCCCGGGAGACCAGCAGGTCGTCCAGGAACCTGCGCCGGTCGGACGGGTCGCCCTTCACCAGCGCGAGGTCTTCGGGGGCGAACAGGACCGTGCGCAGCAGGCCGAGGATCTCGCGCGGCCGCGCGACCGGGGCGCGGTTGAGGCGGGCGCGGTTGGCCCGGCCTGGGTTGATCTCCAGCTCGACCAGGGCGCGGCGGTCGTCACGGACCACCACGGCACGGACGATCGCCCGGGTGGCGCCCTGACGGACCAGCGGCGCGTCGGTCGCCACCCGGAAGCTGCCGAGTGTCGCGACGTACCCCAGGGCCTCGACGAGGTTGGTCTTGCCCTGGCCGTTCGGGCCCACGAACGCCGTCACCCCCGGCTCCAGGGCCAGCTCCACGGAGGAGTAGGACCGGAAGTCGGTCAGCGACAGGTGGGCGACATGCACCCCACGAAGGTTACTGGGCCCCTACGACAACATCAGTACAACTTCCGACACCGTTCACACCGCCACCACCACGACGGCACCGCACGCCCCCTCAAGGGCGCCCCGAGCCGCCGAGCGGAGCGAGGCCGAGGTGCTCAGTGTCCGTCGATCGGGGGGGTGACGTCCGCGCCGGGGGCGTCGGCGCCTTTGGTGTGCTGGCCCTCGACGGAGGCCACCGCGTGGCCGCCGAACTGGTTGCGCAGGGCCGCGACCATCTTCATGGCCGGGGAGTCCTCCTGGCGCGAGGAGAAGCGCGCGTACAGGGCCGCCGTGATGGCCGGGAGCGGCACGGCGTGGTCGACGGCGGCCTGGACCGTCCAGCGGCCCTCCCCGGAGTCCTCGGCGTAGCCCTTGAGCTCCGACAGGTCGGGATCCTGGTCCAGGGCGCGCACCAGCAGGTCGAGCAGCCAGGAGCGGATCACCGTGCCGGTGCGCCAGCTCTTGAAGGCGCCCGGCACGTCGGTGACGATGTCGGTGGCCTCCAGCAGCTCCCAGCCCTCGGCGAACGCCTGCATGATGCCGTACTCGATGCCGTTGTGGACCATCTTGGCGAAGTGGCCGGCGCCCACCGTGCCGGCGTGGACGAAGCCGTCCTCGCCCTCGGGCTTGAGCGACTCGAAGATCGGCATGAGGCGGCCGACGGCGTCGGCGTCGCCGCCGACCATCAGGGCGTAGCCGTTCTGCAGGCCCCACACCCCGCCGCTGACGCCCACGTCGACGAAGCCGATGTCGCGGGCGCCGAGCTGGTCGGCGTGCTTCTTGTCGTCGAGGTAGTGGGAGTTGCCCCCGTCCACCACGATGTCGCCCGGCGACAGCGCCTCGCAGAGTTGGTCGATCGTGGCCCTGGTCGGCGCGCCGGCCGGGACCATGACCCACACCACGCGGGGCGCCTGCAGCCGCTGGACGAGCTCGTCGAGGCTGGAGACGTCGCTGGACTCGGGGTTGCGATCGTAGCCGACCACGTCATGCCCGGCACGGCGCAGCCGCTCGGCCATGTTGCCGCCCATCTTGCCCAGCCCGATCATGCCGATCTGCATCGCAGCCACCCCTTGCCAAGATCTCCGTCATCGACGACGTGTCCCACGCGCCGTACCCTGCCCCGCCCCGTCCATTCGATGTGGACCAGGGGGATCCTAACTGGACAGTCTGATGGGCATGATGAGGTACCTGTAGTCGGGGGTGGCACCGTCGTCCACAGGCTTGCCACCAGTGAGGATGGCGGGCTTGGTGGAGGTGGTGAACTGCAGCCGCGCCACGTCGGAGTCGATCGCGCCCAGGCCCTCGAGCAGGAACTGGTGGTTGAACGCGATGTTGATCTCGTCGCCGTCGAAGTCGACCGGGAGCACCTCGACCGCCTGGGCCTCGTCGCCGCTGCCGGCCTCCAGCACGACCTCGCCGCCGTGGAAGGCCAGGCGCACCGGGGTGTTGCGCTCGGCGACCAGCGCGACGCGCTTGACCGCCTCGACGAACGCGGAGGTGGCGAGGTCGGCGTGGGCGGAGAACTCCGTCGGCAGCAGGGAGCGGTACTTCGGGAACTCCGGGTCCAGGAGCCGGGTCGTGGTGCGCCGGCCGGCGCTGGAGAAGCCGATCATGCCCTCGCCGGTGCCGCCGGAGGAGCTGAGGGCGATCTCGACCTCGGCGCCCGTGGTCAGCGACTTGGCGGTGTCGGCGAGCGTCCTGCCCGGGATCATCGCGATGGCCGAGAAGTCGGGCTGGTCGGGCTGCCACTTCAGCTCGCGGACGGCCAGGCGGTAGCGGTCGGTCGCCGCGAGGGTCACGGTGTCGCCCTCGATCTCCATGCGCACGCCGGTGAGCATGGGCAGCGTGTCGTCCTTGCCGGCCGCCACGGCGACCTGGGCGACGGCCGAGGAGAAGATGTCGCTGCCGACCCGCCCGGCCGCCGGCGGCATCGCCGGGAGCGAGGGGTAGTCCTCGGCGGGCATCGTCAGCAGGGTGAAGCGGGCGCTTCCACAGGTGACGACCGCCTTGGCGCCCTCCACCACGAAGTCCACAGGCTGTGAGGGAAGCGCGCGGGTGATCTCGGCGAGCAGGCGGCCGGAGACGAGCACCAGGCCGGGGTCGCCGGTCTGCAGCTCGAGGGTCACCTCGGCGGAGACTTCGTAATCGAAGCCGGAGAGCTTGAGCTGCTGCTCCTCGGTGACCTCCAGCCTCATGCCCGCCAGCACCGGCACCGAGGGCCGGGCGGGAAGGCTTCGGGCGGTCCACGCGACCGCCTCTGCGAGTACGTCTCGGTCGACACGGAACATCACGTCGAACCGCCTCCTGTCGTTCTCGGCTGTGTCTTGATCGCGGTCTTGATCCCGGCTCGAGCGCTCCGCGCCGTTGATGCAAGTGTTCACCCTCCCGCACGGGAGGACCGCGAGAACCCTTCTATGGGTCTTGAGTTCTTAGTAGAGAGAGATACAGGTAATCACCTTAGGGGCCGTGGATACTGTGGAAGATGGGTGTCCTCCCAGCTCAGGGCCGCTTTTTTGTCCACCGCGCCTGTGGGTGGGCGGTGCATTGTCACGCCCGGCCTGGGGATGACCGCAGGTTGCACACAGGCCGTCCCCAGTTTCCGGGGTCTTCATCCACCGGTCATCCACGAGGTTTCCACCGGTTATCCACGGGGTAAGGGACCTTCTCGGACCTGCCTTCGAGCTCCGCCCACAGGGCGTCCCCAGCTCGTCCACGAGTAGTCCCCAGGTCTTCCCCAGGTTGTCCCCAGAGTTGTCCCCAGGCTCTGAATTCGAGTTTCCCGACCGGACGCTTGCTTGTTCGCCGTCGAGAGCGGGCATTCCGGCCATTCAATGACACCTTGCGCTGATCCACAGAGATATCCACAGGCTGTGGATCATCACGCGTTGCGTGAATTCTGCTTGATGCGGTTCGTGAGCTCTGTGACCTGGTTGTACATCGACCGCCGCTCGGCCATCAGCGACCGGATCTTGCGTTCGGCGTGCATGACCGTCGTGTGGTCACGGCCGCCGAACTGCTGGCCGATCTTGGGCAGCGACAGGTCGGTGAGCTCGCGTGCGAGGTACATGGCGATCTGCCGGGCGGTCACCAGCACGCGTGAGCGCGAGCTGCCGCACAGGTCGTCGATCGACAGCCCGAAGTAGGCCGCCGTCTGCGCCATGATCGTCGCGATGGTGATCTCGGTGCTGGAGTCCTCGGTGATGAGGTCCTTGAGCACGACCTCGGCGAGCTGCAGGTCGACGGACTGCCGGTTGAGGCTGGCGAACGCCGTCACCCGGATGAGCGCGCCTTCCAGCTCGCGGATGTTGGTGGAGATCTTGCTGGCGATGTACTCGAGCACGTCGCCGGGGGCCGCCAGCCCCTCCTGTATCGCCTTCTTGCGGAGGATGGCGATGCGCGTCTCCAGCTCCGGAGGCTGGACGTCGGTGATCAGGCCCCACTCGAAGCGGTTGCGGAGCCGGTCCTCCAGCGTCACCAGCTGCTTGGGCGCCCGGTCGCTGGAGATGACGATCTGCTTGTTGGCGTTGTGCAGGGTGTTGAAGGTGTGGAAGAACTCCTCCTGCGTCTGTTCCTTGCCCTCCAGGAACTGGATGTCGTCCACGAGCAGGATGTCAACAGCCCGGTAACGCGCCCGGAACCCGTCGGCCTTGTGGTCGCGGATGGAGTTGATGAAGTCGTTGGTGAACTCCTCCGAGCTCACGTACCGCACCCGGGCGCCGTCGTACAGCCGCTGCGCGTAGTGGCCGATGGCGTGCAGCAGGTGGGTCTTGCCGAGGCCGGAGTCGCCGTAGATGAACAGCGGGTTGTACGCCTTGGCCGGAGCCTCGGCGACCGCGACGGCGGCCGCGTGCGCGAAGCGGTTGGACGCGCCGATGACGAAGGTCTCGAAGGTGTACTTCGGGTTCAGGCGGCCCGGCTCCCCCGGCTTGCCGCCCCGGCCGTCCCAGCGGTTCTGCACGGGACGGTCATAGGCCTCGGGCTCCTGGCGCGGGCGGGGCGGCCGGCTGTCGGAGCCGCCCGCGAACGGAGGTTGTCCACCGTAGCCGCCCGCCTGTGGAGAATGCGGAGGATAAGGACGCGACGCGTCGCCCT
Organism: Sphaerisporangium sp. NPDC004334; assembly: GCF_053602655.1. Classification (NCBI taxonomy): domain Bacteria; kingdom Bacillati; phylum Actinomycetota; class Actinomycetes; order Streptosporangiales; family Streptosporangiaceae; genus Sphaerisporangium; species Sphaerisporangium sp. NPDC004334. Next base: position 197,596 of record NZ_JBSGDZ010000014.1, on the reverse strand, counting down.
GCTGGGGATACGCCTGCGGCGACTCGCCGCGGGAGTACGGCTGCGCGCCGTCGCCGCGCGGGTAGGGCTGTGCGGCCTCGCCCTGCGTGTAAGGCTGCTGGCCGTCGTTGCGCGAGGTGTAGGGCTGGGACGACTCTCCGCGTGGGAACGCCTGCTGGCCGTCGGCGCCGGAGTAGGACTGCCCGGGCTCGCCGTGCTGGAAGGGCTGCGCCCCGTCGCCGCGAGGATACGGCTGGGAGGCGGGGGCATCCTGCTGGGAGGGATGCCCCTTCTCCTGGCCCGGCTGGCCGGGTTGGGCCGGCCGGCCGGGGAAGCCCTCGGCCGCACCCTGGTAGCTGTCCTGGCGGTAAGCCTGGGACGACCCCACCGGGCCGCCTCCATAAGGCTCGTCGGAGTTTCCCCCATAGGGATAGGAGTACGGCTGCGCCTGTGGCCTGCCCTGTGGATAGTCGGTGGACGAGCCCTGGTCGGGGAAGGACTGCTGGCCCATGGAACCCGGCCTGCCAGGCTGTCCGTACCCCTGCTGAGGTTGTCCACCATGGGGATAACCCGGCGAGGGAGCCTGGGGATATCCCTCGGGCCCGGGGCCCTGCGGGTCGCCGGCGACGGCCACGGGGTCGACCATGACGGCCACCCGCATCGGCCGGCCGAACTCCTGTGAGAGCGCCTGCGCGATCAGCGGCCGCAGCTTGGTCTCAAGGACGTCCTTGGCGAAGTCGTTGGGGGCGGCGAGGATGATCGTGTCGTTCACGAGCCCGAACGGCCGGGTCATGTTCAGCCACGCGCGCTGCTGGGGCGGAACGCTGCCCTCGGCGAAGCTCTCCAGCGCCCGGGCCCACAATGGGCCGAGGTCGACGCCATCCATTGTCCGGCCCCTCCTCCCTAACGCGGCCCCCGCACGCTCGCCGCGATCTGTTTTCCACATGGACGCCTGCCGGAGCACGCTCCGTCGGCGCCGGGCCTCGCGGCTGTCCCCACAGCTTTATCCGCAGGCTGCCTCCGGTGGTCCACAACGGGTCCACATGCAGTCCACAGAGTGTCCACAGGGGTCACTCGTGGTCCACAACCTTCCAGGTGCGCTTCCGCGCACATCGGTGAGTTGGAGGGAAGGTCCGGAGGGCCGACAGTAGCGTTGTGCACATCCCTGTTCAAGACGTTGTCCACAGCCTAGTGGCAGGCTGGGGGCGAGATGGTGCACATACTGTGGATGACGCGGCGGCGGTGGAAATCCGCCCTGTGGAATAGTGGATAACCTGGGACGGGTCCTCCGGCGCGGGGTCCTCCGGCCGGGTCGGCCGTCCGCTTCGTGAGACACGCGCGCGCCGTTCCGGTTTGACCTCCGGGCTCCCGGGCCCGTAACGTACGACGGTCGGCTTGTCGCGCGACGGCACTTTGGCGTGCCCACGCATTCGGCAGGCCCAAGCCCTGTGTGTCAATCGCTCGCACCGTGTGCGGGTGAACTCAAGCCTGGAGCCCACTCGTGAGCAAGCGTACTTTCCAGCCGAACAACCGTCGCCGCGCGAAGACCCACGGCTTCCGGCTGCGCATGCGCACGCGGGCCGGTCGCGCCATCCTCGCCGCCCGCCGCCGCAAGGGCCGCGCGGAGCTGTCCGCCTGACAGCGCGGAGCGCCCGGTGCGTGCTCGTCTCGCCCGTCGGAACTGACCGGCGGGCGATAGCCGTGCCCGGGCACCTGTCGGTCTGAGAGCAGGTCCATCCGTGTTGCCGTCCGCTTTTCGAATGCGCCGGGGCGAGGAGTTCGCGAGCGCCATCCGGAAGGGCAGGCGCGCCGGGCGCCCCACCCTGGTCGCCCACTTCAGCGACCGGGGCGATCCCCGCGATCCTCCCCTGGTCGGCTTCGTGGTCAGCAAGGCCGTCGGTGGCGCGGTGGTCCGCAACCAGGTCAAGCGCCGGCTGAGGCACCTGATGCGCGACCGCCTGCACACGCTGCCGCGAGGTAGCCTGCTTGTTGTACGCGCCAATCCACAGGCGGCGTCCGCGCGAAGCGAGCACCTCGCCGCCGAGCTCGACGTCGCGCTGGACCGGTTGATCGGACGGCGGGCGTCGGGGCGACGGTCCGATCGCCCGGCCGCGACGGATGGACAGGCATGACCAACGGAGATCCAGAGGCGAGAGAGCGGGACGCGGGCGTGCAGGCGATCCCCGCGCAGACCGCGACCGTGGACGCGGGGCGTCCTCCCGCGATCTCGGCGGGCGCCCGTGTCCTCATCGCCCCGATCCGGTTCTATCGAGCCTTCATAAGCCCCCTCCTTGGGCCGCGATGCCGCTTCGAACCGTCCTGCAGTGCCTATGGCCTCGAGGCGATCGCCGTACACGGCGCGTTGCGCGGGCTGTGGCTGACCGCCAGGCGAATCGGGCGTTGCCACCCCTTCCACCCGGGAGGTTACGACCCGGTGCCCCCGCGCCCGGTCCGGTCCCACGACGAAACGCAAGGGAGCTAGCTCGGTGGAGCTGACATTCCTGGAACCGCTGTACACCGCCGTAGCGACGGTGATCGCGTGGATTCACGCGGCGTACAGCGTCATCATTCCCCCCGACAACGGGCTGAACTGGGCACTGACCATCATCACGCTCACCGTGCTGATGCGTCTGCTGATCTTCCCGCTCTTCCTCAAGCAGATGCGCTCGTCGAAGAAGATGCAGGAACTCGCCCCCAAGGTGCAAGAGCTGCGCAAGCGGTACAAGAACGACAAGCAGCGCATGAACCAGGAGGTCATGAAGGTCTACCAGGAGGCCGGCGCCAACCCGCTGGGCGGCTGCCTGCCCGTGGTGGCCCAGTTCCCGATCTTCATCTCGGTGTTCACCGTGCTGCGGTCGATCGCGGAGGACAAGGCCGCCCACGGCATGTCGCAGCAGATGGTCGACTCCGCCCGATCGGCCCACATCTTCGGCGCGCCCATCCCGGCGACCTTCTTCACCAGCGGCGCGGAGATCCACGCCCTGGGCGCCGACCCGATCATCACGAAGATTATTTTGGGCATTTTCGTCGCGATCAGCTCCACCACGACCTTCCTCACGGTGCGGCAGAGCGTCACGCGGTCCATGGCGCAGATGCCCGACAACCCCATGGCGCAGCAGCAGAAGATCCTGATGTACATCTCGCCGCTGTTCGCGATCTTCAGCCTCAACTTCGCTCTCGGCCTTATCCTTTACTGGGTCACCACCAACCTGTGGACGCTCGGTCAGCAACACTGGTTCTACAGCCGGCACCCGATGCCGGTGGTGGACGCCAAGGGCAACATGGTGACACCCGAGCCCAAGCCGGGCCTGCTGAGTAAGATCCTTCCGGGGAAGGCCGACGCCAAGGAGCCCGCCGACGCGCCGCCGCCCGCTCCCGAACAGAAGGTCATTCGCCAGCAGCCCACGCGGCAGCCGCGCAGCAAGCGCACAGGTAGCAAGAAGCCGTAGCCGGTTGTGTTGAAGGAGAGTCCGGACGTGACCGAAGTCAACGAGGAGCAGGCCCCGAAGGCCGCGCCCGACATCGCCGCCCTCGAGCAGGAGGGCGAGATCGCGGCCGACTACCTCGAAGGTCTGCTGGACATCGCCGACCTCGACGGCGACATCGACATGGACGTCGAAGGCGACCGTGCCCTCGTGTCGATCGTTGACATCAAGGGCAACGACCTCGTCGGCGCCAACGGCGAGGTGCTGGAAGCGCTGCAGGAGCTCACCCGTCTCGCGGTGCACCGCCGCACGGGCGAGCGCTCGCGCCTGATGCTCGACGTCGCCGGCTATCGGCAGGGCAAGCGCGCCGAGCTGACCAAGCTGGGCGCCAAGGCCGCCGAGGACGTCAAGCGCTCCGGCGAGGCCAAGTCCCTGCAGCCGATGACGCCCTTCGAGCGCAAGATCGTGCACGACGCCGTCGCCGCGGCCGGCCTGCGGAGCGAGTCCGAGGGCGAGGAGCCCGAGCGCTACGTCGTCGTCCTGCCCGCCTGACGGCGGAGGGCGCCCGCGCCTGAGCGGGCGCAGCGGACCGACCGGGGCATCCCGGAAGAGGGCCGCCGATCTTGCGGATCGGCGGCCCTTGGGCTGTCCGGACCCCGCTTGCCCGCGGGAGCCGGGCAACCCGATGCGTCGCTCAAGTTGTATCGCCGGCGGCGGTCGCGCCGCTCCCCCGCCCGGCCCGCCTGCCGAATCCATACGCGAACTTGTACCGCGGCCGCCCGGAGCTTTTCCCCGTCCTGTCCGGCTCCGCCGATCGGACACGTCGAGCCCGCCGATCGGGCCCGCGAACCCACCGATCGGACGCGTCGAGCCGTCGGGGACGGCGGGGAGGGCTACCCTTACGCGAAGATATGGTGACCGTTCTAGTTGAGTGAGTGATGGCGGAAAGCGAAGAACTGCCCGACGCGCCCGATGCTGCGCGCGCGGTCTTCACCGGTGAAGCGTGGCCCCGGGCCCGGGCGTTCGCGGAGATGCTGGCCGGCCCCGGCGTCGTGCGAGGGCTGCTCGGCCCCAGAGAGGTCCCGCGCATCTGGGACCGGCACCTGCTCAACTGCGCCGTGGTGGCCGAGGCCGTGCCCGAGGACGCCCGCCTGGTCGACATCGGCTCCGGCGCCGGGCTGCCCGGCATCGTGCTGGCGATCGTGCGTCCCGACGTGACGGTGACGCTCCTGGAACCGCTCCTGCGCAGGACGACGTTCCTGGAGGAGTGCGTGGAGGGGCTGAAGCTGGACAATGTGGAAGTAGTGCGCGGGCGTGCCGAGGAACTCGCGGGCAAGCGGGACTTCGACGTGGCCTCCGCCCGCGCCGTCGCGCCGCTCGACCGCCTGCTCGCCTGGTCGCTGCCCCTGCTGCGCGAGGGCGGACAGCTCCTGGCGATGAAGGGGGAACGGGCCGCCGAGGAACTCGACGCCGCGGCACAGCAATTGCAGGCCTATGGCGTGCATTCCGCCGAGCTTGTCACAGTCGGGCGCGGTAAGGTCGATCCGCCCGCGACTCTTGTCCGGGTGGTCGCCGGACGCTCGCCAGCACGAAGTGCACAGGGTGCGCGGCGCCGACGGAAGAGGTGACGGTTATGCCGGATACGGCAGGCGGCCTTGGATGGCCCGCTGGTCATGTCTCCGCCACGGGCGGAAGGCCCACGGGGCTCGGCTGGCCGACTTCCCCTGATGCCGCCATGCCGGTTGAAAGGACGACGACCGTGTCTCAGCCCCCCCTTAACCCCGGCGATTCGCCGCTGGTCCGAGAGGCGCTCAGCTCAGTGGTTTCACGTGAAACAGCACCATCCGCTCCCGTGGCCGCCGCTTCGATCGGCTACTCGTCCTCCTTGCAGGAGGGCGACTGGCCCCGACCCCCGAAGCCGCGGATCATCACCATCGCCAACCAGAAGGGCGGCGTCGGTAAGACCACGACCGCCGTCAACCTGGCGGCCGGGCTGTCGATGCACGGCCAGCGCGTGCTCGTCGTCGACCTCGACCCCCAGGGCAACGCCTCCACCGCGCTGTCCGTCGAGCACCGCGGCGACATTCCGTCGGTCTACCAGGTGCTGGTCGAGGATCTGCCGCTGGCCGAGATCGTCAGCCCGGTGCCCGACATGCCCAACCTGTACTGCGCGCCGGCCACCATCGGCCTGGCCGGCGCCGAGATCGAGCTGGTCTCGCTGGTCGCCCGGGAGGCGCGGCTCAAGCGCGCGCTGGAGGCGTTCGACGCCGTCGACCTGGACTACATCTTCATCGACTGCCCGCCGTCCCTCGGCCTGCTCACCGTGAACGCCATGGTGGCCGCCGAGGAGGTCATGATCCCCATCCAGTGTGAGTACTACGCGCTGGAAGGCGTCAGCCAGCTGCTGCAGAACGTCGAACTCGTCCGGGTGCACCTGAACCAGAAGCTCAAGGTCTCCACCATCCTGCTCACGATGTACGACGGCCGTACGCGGCTGGCGTCCCAGGTGGCCGACGAGGTGCGGTCCCATTTCGGGGACACGGTGCTCAACACGGTCATCCCCCGGAGCGTCCGGGTGTCCGAGGCGCCCAGCTACGGCCAGTCCGTGCTCACCTACGACGCCGGCTCCAGCGGTGCCATGGCGTATATGGAAGCGGCGCGGGAGATCGCCTTCCGCGCCGCGGCGTTGGCGGGAAGCTGACCCCGTCCGGCAGCGGTACCCTCCTGTGGAGTGTCCTGCGCCGGGTTCCGGTGGTTCGGCCGAGATCGAGTGGAATACGCGGCGACAGAGGCGGTGCCGGTGGTGACCGTCTCCGCGCGGGCGTGGCGTTGGGCGAGGAGGATTCGTGGCTCAGCAGAAGCGTGGTGGACTGGGGAAGGGACTCGGGGCCCTGATCCCCACCGGGCCGATCGTCGAGGCGCCGAGCCAACCGACGGCCGCGCCCGCGGAGCCCCGTCCGGCCGATGACGGGCCGAAGCCGGTCGCGGGCGCGTACTTCCTGGAGATCCCGGTCAAGTCGATCATCCCGAACGCCCGGCAGCCCAGGGACATCTTCGACGACGAGGCTCTGCGCGAGCTGGCCGACTCCATCGGCGAGGTCGGGCTGCTCCAGCCCATCGTGGTGCGCGCGGCGGATGACGATCGCTACGAGCTCATCATGGGCGAGCGACGGTGGCGCGCCTCCAAGCTGCTGGGGATGACGGAGATCCCGGCGATCGTCCGAAGCACCCAGGACGACGAGATGCTCCGCGAGGCGCTCATCGAGAACCTCCAGCGGGAGCAGCTCAACGCGCTGGAGGAGGCCGCCGCGTACCGCCAGTTGCTGGACGACTTCGGCGCCACCCACGAGCAGCTCGCACAGCGGGTCGGGCGCTCTCGATCGCACATCACCAACACCCTGCGCCTGATGAACCTGCCCGCCAACGTGCAGAAGCGGGTGGCCGCCGGGACGATCAGCGCGGGGCACGCGCGGGCGCTGCTCACCCTCAGCGATCCGGCGGCGCAGGAGCACCTGGCCGGCCGCATCGTCGCCGAAGGGCTCTCCGTGCGGACCGTGGAGGAGATCGTCTCGATGGGGGAGGCGACCGCTGCTCCGGCTCCCCGTGCCCGCCGGGTCAAGGACGCCCCCGAGCCCGTCCTCACCAACCTCGCCCACCGGCTCTCCGATCACTTCGAGACCCGCGTCAAGGTCGACCTCGGCCGGCACAAGGGGCGCATCGTCGTCGAGTTCGCCACCATGGACGACCTCGAACGCATCATCGGCGCCATGGTCCCGGAAGCCGCCACCGCCATCCACGCCGCCGAAGACTGACCCTGCGAGGAGTAACCCGTCTCACGCCTGGCTCCCACCATGACCGTGCGTCCCGAACCGGCTCGATGATCCTGCCTGCCCTCCTGGATGCCGCCAGGAGGCGCAGTCTATTTCGGTGGGCGTGGTTTCACGTGAAACGGCGGGATCTCTTCGCCAGGCTCGCGTGTTCCTCGTTCAGTGCCTATCCGTGGCCAACTGGTGTTTCACGTGAAACCGTGTATCGTCCGGGCGGGATTCCCATCCTCGTCGGCCGTGGGGACGATGGGTGCCGGACACCTCTGACGCGGAGCGTTCGGGTGATATGGCCCCGTCAACTCGCCTGTCGGCGCCGATGTGTGCGACTCTGGTTGGCTCGGCGCCGATGGTGCCCGCCCTGCGGCCGACCAGGACCTCTACCTAGCCGACGTCCCCTGCTTCCATCCCACGTGTTCCTGCTGAGGGCTTATCAAGCCAGGAACCGCTCCGCGACCGCAGGAGCGAGCGGACCCACTCACCCGGCAAGCGGGTAGGTGGACCGGTATGGCGCCCATCCGATCTCTCATCACCATCTAGCGGTAGGGGATAGGTACGGAGCGGTGGCCGGCCGTTGCACCGGTGATCCGGCCGGCTTGGGAAGCGGTGGGTTAGCCCGAGATGGACGGCGCGACAGGTGATCGAGTGCAGCTGTCATCGGCGCCGGATAGGCCCGCCCCCGCATGCAGCTGATCGGGCGGACATGGCTGTCCACCCCGGTCGTCAGCCGCGAGACGGCTGCCGGTAGGGGAGAAGGCGGCCGGGCATGTCCCGTGATCCCGCCGGACCCTGCAGCAGCGGACGAGCCCGGCACCGGACGGCGTACAACCTCATGGGCCCAGCCGCGACCGGCAGTACGGATGAGCCCACCCCGGCATGCAGGTGGGTGGACCGGCATGCCTGCCCACCCACATCATCCAGCGCCGACACGGAATGACGATCGAGCAAAGCCCGGGAGCAGCGACCGGGCATGCGCCGGCGACGCGGCAACGGAAAACGGCGTGTAGCTGTCGGTCCACCTGCCGGTCTGCGGTGTGGGTCTGGCGGGTCCTCAGGTGACGGGGTCAGCCGAATTGAGTGATCGCCGTGTTGTGTTCGTGCCGTTCGGGCTTCGCTGCCTCGCGGCCGTCGTTGCAGCACTCATCCCGGGCGCGGACTCCGGCGCCACTTGCCCGTCGCCACCCCATGTCGGTGGTGGTTGGCCGGCCCGCGCTTCACACGCCCAGTCGTCACTCCACTGTCGGTGGATCGACCTGGTGGGCAGCCGTGCCGGTCCACCAACGCGCATGTATGCCGAGATGGACCACGCCACGGACCTCCGCACGATCGCCCACCATCACCTGGTGCCGGTGACATACGACAGGGTGGGCAGGTTTGTCCGGCTCGCCCACCGGCTGGCGAGGTGGACCCACCAAATGCTCTGTTGACGGCTCAGCCGGTTTGCGGTGGCTTCGTCTCCGTCGGCCCTTCGGTGTCAACGGCCCAGTGCGGTGGCGACGTACGTCTCGGTGCGGATCTTCGCGCGGTCCCCACTACGCCCGTCCTCTCACGGCACCTGGCCATAACGGAGTCCTCAGGGGAAGCGGGCAGGCGTCCAGCACGCCTGGCCGCCCGATCCGTCAGTCACCGGCCGTCAGTCACCGGCCGTCAGTCACCGGCCGTCAGTCACCGGCCGTCAGTCACCGGCCGTCAGTCACCGACACGCGGCAGCGGCAGGAGCCGGAACTTGTGGTGGCGGGTCGGCTCGTCACACGCTTCGCTGAGCCATGTTTCACGTGAAACGGCGCGGGCGGCGGCAGGGAAGTGGATCGGAAGGACAGGGATCAGGACGTCATGGACTTGAGGGTCAGCCGGATGTCGGCCACGAAGGTGTCGACATCTTCGGCGGAGGTGTCGAAGGCCGTCATCCAGCGCACGATTCCGAGCGAGGCGTCCCACACGTGGAACAGGTATCGCGCCTGGAGTTCGGCGATGGCCTCGGTCGGCAGGGCGGCGAAGACGGCGTTGGACTCGACCGGCCACGTGATGTCCAAGCCGGGGAGGCCGGCGACACCATCGGCCAACCGGCGCGCCATCGCGTTGGCGTGCTCGGCATTGCGCCGCCACAGCTCCTCGGTCAGCAGCGCGGAGACCTGGGCGGAGACGAAGCGCATCTTGGAGGCGAGCTGGAGCGTCTGCCGCCGCAGGTACGGCCCTGCCTCCGCGAGGTCGGGACGCAGGACGATCACGGCTTCGCCCACGAGGGCGCCGTTCTTGCTGGCGCCGAAGCTGACGACGTCTACCCCGGCGTCGGTGGTGAGCGCCCGCAGTGAACAGCCGAGGTGGGCGGCGGCGTTGGCCAGGCGGGCGCCGTCCATGTGGAGCAGCATGCCGTTGTCGTGGGCCGTCGCGGCGATCGCCGCGACTTCGTCGATGGTGTAGCAGGTGCCGAGCTCGGTCACCTGGGAGATGGACACCACGCTCGGCTGGACCTCGCTGATGTTGCCCCGGCCGCCGAGTCGGGCGGTGATGTCTCCCGGAGTCAGCTTCCCGTCGCGTGTCGGGACGGTGACGAGCTTCACCCCGAGCACCCGCTCGCTCGCCCCCGTCTCGTGGGTGGCGATGTGCGCGGTCTCGGGGCAGACGATCGCCTCGTACCGGCGTCCCAGCATCATGCTCAGCGACAGCATGTTGGCCCCGGTGCCGTTCAGCACGACGAGGCTGGTGGCCTGCTCGCCGAATTCGGAGCGCACCTGCCCGGCCAGGGAGGCGGTCCAGTCGTCGTCGCCGTACGCGGGGGCGTCGCCGGCGTTGGCGGCGGCCACGGCCGCGAGGACGGCCGGGTGCGCCCCGGCGTGGTTGTCGCTCGCGAAGCTCTTGGAGTGAAGCTGTTCGATCACGCCCGCAAGGCTACGCCCGCGCCCCGCTGACCTGCGGACCGGTACGCCACCAGAGGGGGGCGTGGCCGCCTGTGCGCCACCGCTCCGCTCGCCTGCAAACCGGTAGTGCCCGTCTGAACCCGCTCAGCGGGCTCGTCGGATGGCTGCCTGGAGGAGACCGTGGCAGATGGCGCTGAGGTCCTGGCCGGCGGCTTCCACGGCCATCGGCAGCAGGGAGGTCTCCGTCATCCCGGGGGCGACGTTGACCTCGAGGAAGTGCGGCTGCCCGGTCGCGTCGACGATGAGGTCGGTGCGGGACAGGTCGCGCAGCCCGAGGGCGGTGTGCGCGGTGACGGCCAGTTGGGCGCACGCCTCGGCGACCTCCGGCCGGAGCCGCGCGGGGGCGAAGAACTCGGTGCGCCCGGCCGTGTAACGCGCTGAATAGTCGTACACGCCCTCGTCGGCGACGATCTCCACCGGCGGCAGGGCGGTGGGCCCGTCGCCGAGGTCGACCACCGAGACCGCGACCTCGACCCCCTCGATGTACTGCTCGATGAGCGCGGTGTCGCCGTAGGCGAAGCAGCCCACCATGGCCGCGGGCAGCTCGTCGGCCTTGCGGACGATGGAGCCGCCCAGCGCCGACCCGCCGTGCGACGGCTTGACGAACAGCGGCAGCCCGAGCCGTTCGATGATGCGCCCGAGCACGGCCGAGGCGCCCAGGTCGTGGAAGGTCTCCTTGGGGAGCACGACCGCGTCGGGCGTGCGGACGCCGACCGAGCGGACCATCGTCTTGGCCGTGGGCTTGTCGAAGGCGATGCGGCAGGCCTGCGGCCCGGCGCCGACGTAGGGCAGGTCGAGCAGTTCGAGCACCGACCGGATGGCGCCGTCCTCCCCGCTCCCGCCGTGGAGCGTCACGAAGACCACGTCGGGCGGATCGGCCAGGACGGAGGGCACCAGGCTCGCGTCGGTGTCCCGTGTCTCGACGTCGACCCCGGTCGCACGAAGCACCTCGCTCACGCGGCGGCCCGAGCGCAGCGAGACCTCGCGCTCGTAGGACAGCCCGCCTGCCAGCACCAGCACATGGCCGAGATCGCTCATCAAGGACCTTTCTTACCGCTTGCTCTTTCCAGGGGCAGGCGCCGCCGGGGGAGCCGGCGCCTGCCGCACGTCATCTTCAGGCTAGGTCGGGCCCGGGGGTGTCGACCCCACCGTGGACGGGAGCGGAGCCGGTGCCGAACGTGTCGCGCATGAGCAGTTCCTGCTGGATCACGCCTGCGAGCCTGCGGACGCCCTCGCGGATGCGGTCGGGCTCGGGGTAGCAGTACGACAGGCGCATGTTCCGCGAGCCGGAGCCGTCGGAGTAGAACCCCGTGCCGGGCACGAACGCCACCCGCTCGGCGACGGCGCGGGGCAGGATGGCCTTGGAGTCGAGCCCTTCGGGGAGGGTCATCCAGACGAAGAACCCGCCGGCGGGCCGCGTCCACACGCAGCCGGGGGGCATCAGGGCGTCCATCGCGCCGAGCAGGGCGTCGCGCCGCTCGCGGTACAGCTCGCGGAACGCCTTGATCTGCTCGCGCCACGGCTGGGTCGCCAGGTACTGCCCCACGGCGAGCTGGGAGAAGCTCGAGTGGGACAGGACGGCGGACTCCATGGCCAGCACCAGCTTGTCGCGGACGGCGTGCGGGGCGAGGGCCCAGCCGACGCGGAAGCCGGGGGCCAGGGTCTTGGAGAAGGAGCCGAGGTAGACCACGCCGTCCGGGTCGTCGGCCCGCAACGCCCGCATCGGGTCGCCGTCGAAGCCGAGCAGGCCGTAGGGGTTGTCCTCCACGACGAGCACGTCGGCGCGCCGGCAGATCTCCATGACCTGGCGGCGACGGGACGCGCTGAGCGTGACGCCGGCCGGGTTCTGGAAGTTCGGCACGGTGTAGAGGAACTTGATCCGGCGGCCCTCGCGGCCCAGCGTGTCGATGGCCGCGGCGAGCGCCTCGGGGATGAGCCCCTGGTCGTCCATGGCGATGTGCACCACGGAGGCCTGGTAGGCGGCGAACGTGCCGAGCGCTCCCACGTAGGAGGGCCCTTCGGCGAGGACCACGTCGCCCGGGTCGATGAAGATCCTGGTGATCAGGTCAAGGGCCTGCTGGGAGCCGACGGTGACGACGACGTCGTCCGGGCCGGCCTCGATGCCCTCAAGGCGCATGACCTCGCAGATCTGCTCGCGCAGGTGCGGGTCTCCCTGGCCGGAGCCGTACTGCAGGGCCACGGTGCCGCGGTGGGCCACCAGGTCGGCGACGATCTCGCCGACGGTGTCGAGGGGGAGGGCCGTGACGTACGGCATGCCGCCGGCCAGCGAGACCACCTCGGGCCTCGATGCGACGGCGAAAAGAGCTCGGATCTCGGAGGCCACCATGCCGGTAGCCCGTGCGGCGTACCGATCGATGTAGGCGTCGATGCGCGACCCGTGGGCCGCGGTCCTCCGACCGTGATCCTGCTCTTCCGTCACGGTCCACCTCCTAGGGCATAGCCGAGCTAGGTTCATTGCGGAGTGACCAGCCTACGGCAGGCATCCTCGAAACCCTTCCGTATTTCTTCACTTCACCGGCACTACGGACATTTCTCCTCCGATTTCTGGGGTGGACATTGAGGCCGCGGAGTAGGTCGCCGTGTCGTCGTCCCGCGCACCCCTGGCGCCCTCCGCCGAGGGGCCGGAGGAAACGCGCGCGGCGGTCCGCGGAGCTTTCGCGGCGCCCGGGGACGGCGTCCGCCCTGCTCGGCGTCCCGCGGCGGCGACAGGCCGCGCGGGCCCGGCTCGCAGGACCGGCGTATCCCGCTTTCACTCGGCTACCATGCCACTTTGGAGACGCCGTAAATTCGTGCGCATTTCCGCCCACACTCGCGTCGTCTCGCAACGATTGGGGGCCTCGAGGTGTCGCGTCGGCTGGTGAACGTCACGCTGGACAACCTTGATGATCTGCCGCGCCGCTGCCGACGGTGTGTCTTCTGGGAGCTCGACCCGGTCAGCGGCGAGCGGGCCCAGCTGGCCGGCGATCCGGGGCTGGAGAAGGAGGCGTGGATCTCCGCGACCCTGCTCGAGTGGGGCAGCTGCGGCAAGATCTGCTACGTCGACGGCGTGCCGGCCGGTTTCGTGCTCTACGCGCCCCCGCTCTACGTCCCTCGCTCGGTGGCCTTCCCCACCTCGCCGGTCAGCGCGGACGCCGTCCTGCTGATGACCGCGCACATCATCCCCGAGTTCTCCGGGGGTGGGCTCGGCCGCATGCTGATCCAGGGCGTGGCCAAGGACCTGACGCGGCGCGGCGTCCGGGCGATCGAGGCCTTCGGCGACCTCAAATGGGAACAGCCCGGCTGCGTCATGCCCGCCGATTACCTGCTCGCGGTCGGGTTCAAGACCGTCCGGCCGCATCTGCGCTTCCCGCGGCTGCGACTGGAGCTCAAGACCGCGGCGTCGTGGCGTGAGGACGTCGAGGTGGCACTGGAGCGTCTCCTGGGGTCCATGACTCCTGAACGGGCGCTACGCCCCGTCTGAGGCGATCTGAGCCCCGCGCCGCCCCACGCAACCACGGCTCCCACGCACCCCGGCTCCCACGCACCCCGGCTCCCACGCACCCCGGCTCCCTGCGCACCACCGCTCCCTGCGCACCACCGGCCCGACCGCACCCCCGGGCCCTGCGCACAACAAGAGTCACCGGCATAGACGGACCCCACGGCCGTACGGAGCTTGCGGCACGAACAGAGCCCCCCGCGCCGATGGGCGAGGAGGGCTCTGCTGGGTGGGGTGCCGCCCGGAAGGAAGCGGCGGGGTGGTACGGCTCGCACGGTTGCGGACGGCACGAGCCGCAGGGGCGCCTAGATGACGCCGTCGAGCTCGCGGAGCAGCATGGCCTTCGGCTTGGCGCCGATGATCTGCTTCACGACCTCTCCACCCTTGTAGACGTTCAGCGTCGGGATCTGGAGTACGCCGTAGTCGCGCGGAGTCGCCGGGTTCTCGTCAATGTTGATCTTGACGATGGTCAGCTTGTCGGCGTGCTCGGCGGCGATCTCCTGGAGGACGGGCGCGACCTGGCGGCACGGGGCACACCATTCGGCCCAGAAGTCCACGAGCACCGGCTTGTCGCTCTTGAGCACCTCGGCCTCGAAGGTGGCGTCGGTTACGGACTTGATGTCGCCCACGGTGTTCTCCCCTTAACTGGTGGCGGTGGCGGTTGCGTTGTCCGCGAGCCAGCGTTCGGCGTCGATCGCCGCCGAACAGCCGGTGCCCGCGGCGGTGATGGCCTGGCGGTAGGTGTGGTCGACGACGTCGCCGCAGGCGAAGACGCCGTCCAGGTTGGTCCTGGTGCTCTGCCCCTCGACCTTGATGTAGCCCTCGTCGTCCAGTTTGAGCTGGTCCTTGAACAGGGCGCTGCGCGGGTCGTGCCCGATGGCGACGAACAGGCCGCCGACGGCCAGCTCGGTCTGCTCGCCGGTGTTCACGTTGCGGACGACGACGCCGCTGACCCGGTTCTCGCCGATGATGTCGACGACCTGGCTGTCCCAGAGGAAGCGGATCTTCTCGTTCGCGAAGGCGCGGTCCTGCATGATCTTGCTGGCGCGCAGCTCGGAACGGCGGTGGATCACCGTGACCGTCCGGGCGAACCGGCTGAGGAAGGTGGCCTCCTCCATGGCGGTGTCGCCGCCGCCCACGACCACGATGTCCTGGTCGCGGAAGAAGAAGCCGTCACAGGTGGCACACCAGGAGACGCCGCGCCCGGACAGCCGCTTCTCGTTGGGCAGGCCCAGCTCGCGGTAGCCCGAACCGGTGGCGACGATGACGGTCTTGGCCAGGTAGGTCTCGGTGGGCGTCTTGACCACCTTGGGCGTCTGGGTCAGATCGACCTCGACGACGTCGTCCGCGACCAGCTCGGCGCCGAAGCGCTCGGCCTGCTTGCGGAAGTTGTCCATCAGGTCCGGGCCGAGGATGCCGTCCGGGAAGCCCGGGAAGTTCTCCACCTCGGTGGTGTTCATGAGCGCGCCACCAGCGGTGACCGAGCCCTCGAACACGAGGGGGTTGAGATCCGCGCGTGCCGCGTAGACCGCGGCCGTGTAGCCGGCCGGGCCCGACCCGATGATGATGACGTTACGGACGTCGCTCACGCCTCTCGCCTTTCTGCGCATGGTGGTCCCGGCGCGTCGCCGGTGTGCGTCGCCGCACGCTGCCCGGCTCTGGTTACCCGTTGGTGGATGCAGTGGCGTCAACAGATCCTAGGCGTCCGGGATTCCCGTCCCAGGAAAGCCGCGCCTTCCACAAGAAGAAGTCCTCCGCGGAACCCGCGGAGGACTTCTTACGACTCCGGATCACGAGCAGGCGGGCGCCCGCTCGCGAGCGGCCCTACTGCCAGCGGCTCACTGACGGTGGCCGCATGTTGCGGCAGTTGTCGTCCACGACGTACACCCAGACGGCGTTGTGCAGGCGGTTCTTCCAGAAGGCCATCACCGTGGCTTCGCTGCCCTCATAGAAGGCCTGGTCGACGCCGATCGGGTTGGGATTCTTGCGCAGGCCGAGCTGGTCGCCCACCTGCTCGGAGATGCGGGTGATGCACCGCATCACCGCAGGATCGCTCGACTCGTCGCCGGTCGAGCCGGGGCCGTAGGCGCCGACGTAGGTGTTCAGCGGCCCCCTGAGCACCGTGTCGGAGTAGTTGAAGTCGCTGCTGGCGATCACGTACTTCCGGCCGGGATGGGCCGGGCCCGTGGTCGGGACGTCCTTCGACGGCTCCGCGCCCGGTGCGGTGGTCGTGGGAACCGGCAGGGCGTAGGAGTCCTTCCCGGCCCCTCCCTCGGTGCCCGTGGCCGACAGCAGGCCCGCCGACACCCCGGCGACGCCGATGACGACCGCGGCCGCCGCGCTCGCCACCGCGGGCAGTTGCCAGGAACGCCGCCGGGACGCCTTGCGGCGCCTGGCGGGGACTACCGTGCCGTCGTCGGCCACGACGCCGAGGCGCACGACCTCCTGCGGCTCTGGAACCTCCGGCGCCGAGGGCCTTGGCGGCTCCTCCACGGCGGCCACCGCGGGCACGGCCCGCAACGGCGGTTCGCCGACCGTCAAGGGCGGCTCCGGCGCGGTCTCCCATGGGGAATCCGGCATGGCCTCCCAGGGGGAGTCGGCCATGATGCGATCCCAGTCGGGCGCCTCGTCGAGCTTGAGCCCGCCACCGGACCGCCTGGTCTCGGCTTCGGCGCCTAGTGCCTTGTCGATGCGGAGCGCGACGCCCATGGGCATCGCGGGCACCGGCACTCCCGCGAGCATTTCGCGGACCGCCGCCAGGTCGGCGAGGCTCTCCCCACAGGGATCGCATACCGCGAGATGCTCGCGGACCCGCGCGGCCGTGGCGCCGTCGAGAAGACCCTCTGCAAGCTCTGCGAGGATCTCCATATCGTAGTGCGTATCACCCGTCACGAAGTTCTGCTCCCTTCGCGGATGAGACGCGGGTTAGGTCCGATCGGTTCCGCAGATGGGAAAGAATCGGGGCAAGTTTGGCACGGCCCCGCGCGCAGCGGCTCTTGACGGTGCCGGTCGGCACGCCCAGCACCTGGGCGGCGTCATCGACCGAGTACCCCATCATGTCGACCAGCACCAGCGCCGCGCGCTGGTCGGCCGGCAGGAGCTTGAGCGCGGCCGTGACCTCCATGGAGACGTCGCGATCACCTGTCTGGTCGGGCATCGGAGTGTCCCGCTCGGCCGCCTCGACGAGCTCGTCGTCGGCGACCGGCCGGATGGACTTGCGGCGCATGCGGTCGAGGCAGGCGTTCACGACGATGCGGTGGAGCCAGGTGGTCACGGCCGCTTCGCCGCGGAAGCTGTCGGCCTTGCGGTAGGCGGAGACGAAGGCGTCCTGCACGGCGTCGGCGGCCTCGTCGGGGTCACCGAGCGTACGCAGGGCGACCGCCCACATGCGGTCGCGATGGCGCCGGACGATCTCGCTGAAGGCGTGTGGATCGCCGCCGATATGGCTCGTCAGCAGGTCGGCGTCGGACAACGCGGACCGTGCGGCGTGCTGAGTAGCCGCCGGCGGGCTATCGGGAGGAGGGTTCACAACGCGTGTCCTGTTATGCCGATCCGGGAGAGTGCACCACTACGTCATAGATGGTGCCACGAAACTTCCCCTCAAAGGCCGGAAGGCGCGTAAACCAGATCAAAACGTACCGGCCGGTGGCCGCCTTCTCCGGTGTGAGGGTCACCGTGCCGGAGACGTTCTCCTGCTTGGCGGCTGTTTTCAACGCCCCGAGGTCGGCCGAGTCGCCCACCCGCAGCTCGATGCTGGACCCGGGCGTGTCGCCCAGTGAGACGACCACATCGGCGATCGGCGTCGGCTTGCCCAGCTCGACGAGGAGGCCGACGCCCTTCTTCAGCCCGCCGAGGTCGGCGCTGTTGTACTTGTCGGTGTGCCACTCGGTCGACGGTTTGCCGTCGATGGCCAGAGGGGCCCACTCGGGATGCTCGGAACGGTCGCTGCCCAGCGGGTCGAACCCGTTCGCGCTCGCCGGCCGCACCGTTGTGATCTTAGGCTGGGACGCCTGCGAGGGAGAGGCGGACGCGGAGGGCGCCAGAGGGCGCTTGCCGAGGCTCTGCCCCAAGGTCCACGCGCCGACGCCGACGGCCACGATGACCAGCAGGACCACGACCGTGATCACGACGCGCCCCGCGACCCCGCCGGAGCGGCGGGGCATGGGTGCCATGGGCGGGCGCTGGTGGGCGGTGGTGTGCGACTGGCGGGGCGGCTCGGTGTCGGGCGGGGCCTCCGAGCGCAGGGTCACCGCGGGAGGCGTCGACGAGACCGGCACGGGCGCGGGCCGCGGCACCTCGGCGAGCGCCTCGGCCACCTGGGCCGGGGTCGCCAGCGCGGGCAGCCCCCGCCGCGGCTCCTGCATCAGGGCGCGGCAGGTGATCGCGTCGAGGAAGCCGGGGACGCCGGCCGTGACCTGGCGCGGCGTGCAGACCTTGCCGTCGTCCATCGGCGCGGGCGGCAGGTCGACGTCGCCGTCACCCGGCCAGGTTCCCGTCAGCGCGGTGTACAGCAGGCGGCCGAGCCCCTGGGCGTCCTCGCGGGCGGCGCTGTCGCTCTCGATGTCGCTGAGGGAGGCGTCGACGGCCAGTCCGAGCAGCTTGACCGTGCTGCCGGCCGTCCAGATGAGGCGGTCGGGGGTCAGGCACAGGTGGGCCAGGCCCGACTCGTGGGCGTGCGCGACCGCCTCGGCGGCCTCGGCCACCAGCGCGGCGGCCCGCTCGGGCGCCATGGGCCCGGAGGACACCATGTCGGTCAGGGACTCGCCGGTGACCCACTCGCTCACCACGTACGCCTGGCCGTTCTCCTCGGCGGCGTCGAAGACCTGCGTCAGCCGGGGGTCGGTCAGGCGGCTGGCCCTGCGGGCCGCGGTGACGACCTCGGACACGCGGTCGAAGTCGGGGTCCAGCGTGAGGACGCAGACGGGCCGCGCGAGCACCTCGTCGATGGCCTTCCACAACGTGGCGCCACCCGACTCGCTGACGCGGTCTTCCAGGCGGAACCGGTCGGCCAGTCGGCCGCCGGGCTCCACGGCCGGGGCGCTCATGAGGTGATCCTCTCCCTGGTCGCGGGCGATGTCCGTGCGAATGCCCCCACGCCCCTCCTGCTCCTCGTCAGCCGGCGGCGCACGATCGTCACGGTGCGCCGGGCACCATCGTAGTCCGGCGCGGGTCTCGTCCGTGTTGCCCTTTGAACACGGGCGAACCGGACTTCCGGGTTACCTATGACTAGCGGCCTACCCGCCCCGCCACAAGTCCAATGATCGAGCTGATCTCGGCGATGCGCATGCGATGCGACGTCACCAGGTAGAGCGCCCCGCCGAGCCCACCCCCCGCCACCAGCATGATGGCCGAGCTGAGCGGCGTGACGCCGGCGAACTCCGTGATCGCCCACAACGCGGCCAGCGCGACGACCGCCGCGGGGATGGCGGCGGTGTACATCCGCGAGAGCCCGGAGGCGACGAGGCGCCCGCCCAGCCCGCCGCCGACCTTCCGGCTCGCGAGCGTCCAGGCGACCGTCCCGCCGACCACGTACGCCGCGGTGAAGGAGGCGGCGAGCCCCATGACGATCAGCCGCGGCGGCAGCGTGAGGTACAGGATGTAGCTCACCGTCGCGTTGACCGCCAGGTTGCCGGCGGCGACGAGCGCCGGGGTGCGGGTGTCGCCGAAGCTGTAGAACACCCGCAGCAGCAGCTGGTAGATCGAGAACGGCACCAGCGCGAGCCCGAAGACCTGCAGAACGTTGCCCATGTTCACCGCGTCGTCGACCGAGGTGCTGCCGTGCCCGAAGATCAGCACCGTCACCGCCGGGCCGAGGACCATCAGCAGCAGCCCGCACGGCACGATCACGCACGACACCAGGCGCACGCCGGAGGCGAACTCCTCGCGGATGGCGCCGTACTCGCCCTCGTGCACGTACCGGCTCATACGCGGGAGCATCGCGGTGATCACCGAGACCGCGATGATGCCGTAGGGCAGCTGGAAGAGCTGGAAGGCGTAGCTGTAGGAGGCGATGCCGGCGACGTGCTCTTTCCCTGCCTTGGCCGTGGCGCCGGTGGCCAGGTTGGTCGTGACGATGTAGGAGACCTGGTTGAGCAGGACGAACGCGAGCGTCCACACGCCGGCCCGGCCCATCTCGCCCAGCCTGGCGTTGCGCAGGTCGAACCGGGGCACGAACCTGAACCCGGCGCGGTGCACCGAGATCACCAGGACGATCGACTGGATGACGATGCCCGCCGTGGTGCCGAGCCCGAGAAGGGCCAGGTCGGAGCCGGTCACCGCGTGGAGGTTCCCGCCCGCGCGGCTCACGAAGTGGTAGAGCAGGCCGACCCCGATGACCACGACGTTGTTCAGCACGGGCGCCCACATGGGCGCCGCGAACCGGTCGCGGGTGTTCAGGATGGCGCCGGCGATCGCGCCGATGCCGAAGAAGGCGATCTGCGGCAGGATGTAGCGCGCCAGCGTGGTGGCGACCTCGGCGTCGAGCGGCGGCAGGTCGGTGGTCAGCAGCTCGATCAGCAGCGGCGCGCACAGCACGCCCACCACCGCGATCACGACCAGGGCGAGCGTGGCCACGGTCATCAGCCGCTGCTCGTAGGCGCGCCCGCCGTCGGCGTCGTGCTTCTGCGCCTTGACGATCATAGGGACGATGACGCTGCTGAGCACGCCGCCGATGAGCAGGTCGAACAGGATGAACGGGATCGTGTACGCGATGTTGTAGGCGTCGCCCAGGGCGGCGACGCCGATGGCCGAGGCGAGCACCGCCGTGCGCACGAAGCCGGTCAGGCGGGACACCATGGTGCCCGCGGCCATGATCGCGCTGGCGCGCAACATCCGGCTCATGAAGGCCCCTCTCGCTGCTGTGCCGGTTCGGGTACGGATTGGGGCCGGCCGCGTATGGCGCCCCGCGTCCTGGCCGCCTTGCGTGAGCGGCGCCGCAGGACGCGCAGCAGCACTGCGGCGAGCATCACGGCCACGGCCGCGCCCACGATCACCAGCGCGATGGCGGCGTACCCCGTGGTGCGCACCGAGACCTCGACCGGAGCGCCGTAGCGGATGCCGTCGGCGGTGGTGAGCTGCACCTTCACCGTCGTGTCGCCGCCGTTGCCGTTGACGGTCATCGGGATGTCGATCGGCCGCGTCTTGCCGGGACTGATCGTCACCGGCGACTCGTAGGCGCCGATGGTGAGCAGCTTGCGGTCACCGGAGGTGATCCGCACGCCGACGGTGACCTCCTGGTCGCCGAGGTCGTTGCGGATGCTGATCGGCACGGTGCCGTTCTTACCGGCGAGCGTGCGCCCTTCCCGGCCGGTGATCGAGACGGCGTCGGTGCGGGTGGTCACGGCCGCGTCGAGTTGCTTGAGCAACGGCGCGGCCGCGCCGGCGCGGCCGCGCCAGGCCGTCGAGGCGGCGCGGAGCACGGCGGTGTCGAAGACCCTGCGGTGGTCGGCGCTTACCGTGGCGGTCAGCTCGGCCCGCCTGCTGATCTTCCTGACCGCGCTGATGTAGGCCAGGCTCAGCTCGGCCTGGCGGTCCTTGTCGGTGTAGACGAGGTCGGTGCGGGGGATCGCGGTGTCGGCCGAGGGCTTCACCGAGCCCAGGGAGACGGGCTTGAGCCAGGGCGCCGAGGACGCCGTCTTGAGCAGCGCCGTGACGAAAGCCGGGTCGGGGTTCCACCGGCGCGGCGGCGCCGCGACGACCGCGCGCGACTCGGTGGAGCGCTCGGCGCTGATCATCGCGGTCTCGGCGAGGAAGCGCTGGGTGGTGAGGGCCGTCACGCCCGGCCCGGAGGTGCCGGTCGTCGCGACCAGCTCGCTCAGCACGGGGTCGGCCAGCAGCACGCGCACCGGCCGCTTGACGGTGTCCACCGTGGCGGCGGAGTTGGGGGTGTAGATGACGGGGGTGCTCGGGGGGAGCGCCGAGGCGTTCAGCAGCACCGTGCGCACGTCGCCGACGGCCAGGACGTCCAGCGCGTCGCGGTCGATCACCCCGGCCGCCGGCCAGTTCACGGCGGTGGTGACGTCCTTGCCGAGCGCCTCGGTGGCGACGGCGGCGCCCTGCTTGAGCGCGGTGCCGGTGACGGTGTCCATTCCGTGGTGGTTGACCGCGGTGATGTCCGGATCGGCGTAGGGAAGGGCGGACACGGGGACGTCCTGCAAGGCGGTGCGCAGCCGCTGGAGCCATTGCGATGTGGTCTGGTCGCCCGGCCGGCTCTCGGCCTTGTCGCCGGACTTGAGGGTGTACCCCTTGGCCATGGCCTGGGCGTCGTCGAGCACCGCCGGGTCGACGAACCAGGTCACGCCCTTGGCGGAGGTCTCGGCCAGCTTGAGGAGCTTGCCCAGGCGGCCGTCGTCGGCCACGGCGTCGTGCAGGGCGTCGTCCACGAAGGTGGCGTCGTCGCCGCGGTGCGGCTGGTCGGCGAGGGGGAGCGCCCAGGAGATCTTCGTGCGGGCGACCTGCTGGCCGGCGGGGGCGTAGGGCAGGAACGTGCGCTGCGCGGCGAGCGGCCGCCCGGCCGCGTCGATGATCTGGATGGTGAGGGGATAGACGCCGAAGCGGAATATGCCGAGCTTCGCCGGGGTGGTGGCGAACTCGAAGGGGACCTTCTGTGAGGCCACCAGCTGGCCGACCACCAGGGACTCGCGGGTGGAGTCCAGCATGGGGCCGCCGTCGGCGAATGCCTGCATCTCGGCGCGGGTGGCGAACGGCTGGCGGGAGAAGCGCAGTTGGAGCGTGAGGGAGTTGAGGGTGGTGCCGCCGGTGTTGGCGACGGCCCCGGAGATCTTCAGTTCGGTGGTGGAATCGCGGGGCGCCTGGGGCGTGATCGAGTTGACCACGATCTGGGTCTCCTGCCGGCCCGACGTCGAGGCGTGAGCCTGGCGGACCCGGGCCGTGGTCTGCGCGTCGGCCGCAAGGCCCCGGGGCGCGGTTCCGGCGTGGGCGGGGCGTGCCTGCGCGGCGGCGACCTGTGCGGCTCCCGCCCCGGCCGGACCGGCCGAGGCACCGGCGACGGCCGCCGGCGTGAGGAACGCGGCGGTCAGCGCGACGATCAGGGCGGCTCCGCGGGTCACGTGCCGGCCAGGGGTGGAGTTGGGCGCACGCCCAGAATGGTATGGCCTAAAGCAGAGCGGGCGGCGATTCGCAGCGAGGGGCGCCCCTCACCGGCCGCACCTCGCGCGTGCCCGGCATGCGCACCGTCCTGTGCCGGGGGGACTCCAGGTCGACGTGCTTGCCGCGGGTGAGAGACAGCAGGTCAAGAACCCTCAGACGCAGTGCCGTGCGCCGTTCGCCGGTCGGGGTGTAGACCAGGGCGTCGGGGTCGCCGTGCTCGGCCAGGCGCTCGTCGATCAGCACGGTGAGGTCGTCCGGAAGCAGCAGGGGTGACACGCTTGTGGCGGCGTAGTCGGTGGCGGAGTTCACCAGGAAGGCGGGCGCGGGACGCACCCGGCGGGCGCCGAGCAGGGCCCCGACGGCTCCCGGCCGCGGAGGCGAGGCGACCGTGGTGACCACGGCCACGGGCTCGCGCTGGTTACGGGTGGTGACCTCGTAGACCGTTACCCGAATGCACGAAGCGGGCTCGACGTGGAGAATGGCGGGGAGGTCGTCGGCGCATGTCAAGGCGCGGGGAAGCCGTACGATCTCATGGTGGATCTGGTGGGACAGGAGCCGGCGGTGGATCGCGAGGGCGTCTTTCATCTCTCGTGCTCCTTGTCTTGTCCGGGTGCCCCCGACAGACCTACGACCGACCGTAACCTGGTGATCGCTCGGGGTGTATCCCCGGGTGGGTTACACCAGGGCTAGCTCGGAGATCTGCTTCCGTAACCGAAGGACCTACCCAGCTTGTCCGTCTCAAATCTGAGCGTTAGTCAGCAGAGGGCCGTGATCGACCTGTTTCGGCGGATCGCCCCGATCGCCGATGAGCTCGGCGACCTGTTCGCCGCGCACCGGCACGAGCTCGCCGTCGTCGGCGGCTCGGTTCGCGACGTCTTCCTCGGCCGCATCGGCAACGACCTCGACCTGACCACCGACGCGCGCCCAGAGCGGGTGCTGGAAATCGTCAAAGACTGGGCCGACTCCATCTGGACCATCGGCATCGACTTCGGCACGGTCGGCGTCCGCAAGGGCGCCTGGGTCCTGGAGATCACGACCTACCGCAGCGAGTCCTACGACCCCAAGTCGCGCAAGCCCGAGGTCGTCTACGGCGACACCCTCGAAGCCGACCTCGAGCGCCGTGACTTCGCGGTCAACGCCATGGCCGTGCGGCTCCCCGGGCACGAGTTCGTCGACCCGTACGGCGGCCTGTCCGACCTGTCCGCCAAGGTGATGCGCACCCCGGGCACGCCCGAGCAGTCCTTCGACGACGATCCGCTGAGGATGCTCAGGGCCGCCCGCTTCGCCTCCCAGCTCGGCTTCACCGTCGACCCCGCCGTGGTCGCCGCCATGACCTCGATGGCCGACCGCATCGAGATCGTGTCCGCCGAGCGCATCCGCGACGAGCTCGACAAGCTGCTCTGCGGCGACGACCCGCGATCCGGCCTCGGGCTCCTGGTCGACACCGGCCTGGCCGCCCACGTCCTGCCCGAGCTGCCCAAGCTGCGGCTCGAGATCGACGAGCACCACCGCCACAAGGACGTCTACGAGCACACCCTCATCGTCCTCGAGCAGGCCATCGCCCTGGAGACCGCCGGGCCCGACCGCGTCCTGCGGTGGGCGGCCCTGCTGCACGACATCGGCAAGCCCAAGACGCGGCGGTACGAGGAGGCCGGGCGGGTCTCCTTCCACCACCACGAGGTCGTCGGCGCGCAGATGGCCAAGAAGCGCCTCGGCGAGCTGCGCTTCCCCAAGGACGTCGTCGCCGACGTCGCCCAACTGGTCGAACTGCACCTGCGCTTCCACGGCTACGGCACCGGCGAGTGGACCGACTCCGCCGTGCGCCGGTACGTCCGCGACGCCGGACACCTGCTGGAGCGGCTGCACAAGCTCACCCGCGCCGACTGCACCACCCGCAACAAGCGCAAGGCGCAAGCCCTGTCGCGCACCTACGACGACCTGGAAGTGCGCATAGCCCGCCTCGCCGACGAGGAGGAGCTGGCCAAGATGCGGCCCGAGCTGGACGGCAACGAGATCCAGCAGGTCCTCGGCGTCGGCCCGGGCCCTGTGGTCGGCAAGGCGTACAAGTTCCTGCTGGACATGCGCCTCGACCAGGGGATCGTCGGCAAGGACGCCGCCCGCGAAGCCCTCCTGGCCTGGGCCCGCGACCAGGACCTCCTCCCCGGCTCCGCCTGACCGCCCTGGGAGGGCCTGGCCGTTGCCCGCCGGCCCCGGTGGACGGTTGAGGGGCGGAGGCGGGCCCGGACTAGGGTGGCGGGATGGACGCCGAGAAGCTGCGCGAGCTCGACCGCAGGCACCTGTGGCACCCGTACACCGCCGCGGCCGCGGCGGTGGCGGCGCACCCGGTGACCAGGGCCGAGGGCGTCCGGCTGACGCTCGCCGACGGCCGTGAGCTCATCGACGGGATGTCCTCCTGGTGGTCGGCGATCCACGGGTACGGGCACCCTCGGCTGGACGCGGCGGTACGCGACCAGCTCGGCGATATGGCGCATGTGATGTTCGGCGGCCTCACCCACGAGCCGGCCGTCCGCCTGGCGCGGCGCCTGGCCGAGATGACCGGCCTCCCCAAGGTCTTCCTCGCCGACTCCGGGTCGGTGGCCGTCGAGGTCGCGATCAAGATGGCCGTGCAGGCCACCGGTAAGGGCCGCCTGCTCACCGTGAGGGGCGGGTACCACGGCGACACCTTCGGGGCGATGTCG
The DNA here is from genome assembly GCF_053602655.1 of Sphaerisporangium sp. NPDC004334. Taxonomy (NCBI): domain Bacteria; kingdom Bacillati; phylum Actinomycetota; class Actinomycetes; order Streptosporangiales; family Streptosporangiaceae; genus Sphaerisporangium; species Sphaerisporangium sp. NPDC004334. The sequence goes on along the minus strand of NZ_JBSGDZ010000014.1, from coordinate 172,147 downwards.
GTCTGCGATCCGGTGAACGGCATGCACCACTTGTTCGGCGGCGTCCTTCCCGCCCACGTCTTCGCCGATCGTCCCCCCGCCGACTACGGCCTGCGCCCCGGAGCCCCCTCGACCTCGGCGCCTCGCCGCCCGCCGGCCGGGCCGGCGGTCTCCGGCGGATCGTCGGAGCCGGCACCCCCCGGCGGCTCGGCTGAACCGGTTATCCCCGACGAGGCATATCTTCGCCATCTCGACGTGATGGTCGCACGGCACGCCGGTGAGCTGGCGGCGATCATCGTCGAGCCGGTGGTGCAGGGCGCGGGCGGCATGCGGTTCTACCATCCCGCCTACCTGCGCAGGCTGCGGGAACTGGCCGACGAGCACGGCATCCTGCTCATCGCCGACGAGATCGCGACCGCCTTCGGGCGCACGGGCGAGATGTTCGGCTGCGACCACGCGGGCGTCCGGCCGGACATCATGTGCGTGGGCAAGGCCCTGACCGGCGGCTACCTGACCATGGCCGCCGCCCTGTGCACCGAGGAGGTGGCCGAGCGCATCGGGGTGCTCATGCACGGTCCGACCTTCATGGCCAACCCCCTGGCCGCGGCGGTCGCCGACGCCTCCCTCACCCTGCTGGGCGAACGGCCCTGGCAGGAGGAGGTCAAGCGCATCGAGGCCGCGCTCGCCGAGGGCCTGGCCCCCGCCGTGGGCGCTCCCGGCGTCCGGGACGTCCGCGTCCTGGGGGCGATCGGCGTGGTCGAGACGGCCGAGCCGGTGGAGGTGGAGAAGATGCAGAATGTCGTGATGGCGCACGGCGTCTGGCTGCGCCCCTTCGGCCGCCTCCTCTACACCATGCCGCCCTACTGCACCGGCCCCGGCGACCTCGCCGCGATCACAGGGGCGATGACGGCCGCCGTGGCCACGCTGAGTCCCTGATCCACGCTCGGCCGCCCGTGAAGATCGGGGTCGGAGCGCACCGGCGTGCGACGGAGGTTCAGCGGGCGGCTTGCTGCGGCTGGGCGGGGCGGGTGGTGACGCCGACGACCAGCCGGTAGACCACGGCGCTGGCGACGTACCCGACGGAGGCGATCAGCAGGACCGTGTACGACTTGCCGTTGGCCGGCAGGAAGAGCGCGGCGGCCGCGGCGGCGGCGACCAGCATGCCGTTGAAGAGCATGTCGTAGATGGAGAAGACCCGCCCGAGATAGGCGTCCTCGACGTCGCGCTGCACGATCGTGTCGGTGCAGATCTTCACGCTCTGCCCCGTCACGCCGAGGACGAAGCCCATGGCCACGAAGCCGATCTCCTTGAACGGCAGGCAGAGCGCCAGCATCAGCACTCCTCCGGTGGCCAGCATGATCGGAATCCATGCCTCGGGGCGGAAGCGCTCGGTGGCCCACGGCGTGATGAGCGCGGCCATGAAGAAGCCGGCGCCGGAGCTCGCCAGCACGCCGGTGACCTCGTTCAGGCCTGCCTCGACGTCGGAGGTGAAGTAGTACCGGTAGAGCATCACGGTCATGACGATCGTCAGGCCGTACAGGAACCGGTGGGCGGCCATGCTGCCCAGCGCGGCCGCCGGAGCCCGCAGATGCACCACGTGGCGCGCACCGTCGATCAGGCCGCTCATGACGTGACGCACCGCCTGGCGGGCCTGCGGCAGGTTCGGGTCGAACGAGGGGCCGAGCAGTTCCCTGTGCATGGTGGAGGCGATGAGGGCGCTCATTCCGAACACCACCCCCGAGACGATCAGCAGGCCGGCGGTGCCGCTGTGCTCGGGGCCGAAGGCCAGCCGGAGCAGATAGCCCGCGCCCGCGCCGACGAACGTGGCGACCGTGCCCGACGTCGGAGTGACGGCGTTGGCCAGCAGCAGGCGCTCCGCCTCGACCACGTGCGGAAGCGACGCGCTCAGCGCGGACAGGAAGAAGCGGTTGACGCCGAGCACCGCGAGGGCCGCCGCGTAGAAGCACCAGTCGGGGGTGCCCAACGCCACGAGCAGCGCGGCCCCCAGGAGCAGCACGCCGCGGACGATCGGGGCGATGACCAGGATCTGCCGCCGCGACCAGCGGTCGATGAAGACCCCGGCGAAGGGCCCGAGCACGGAGTAGGGCAGCAGCAGCACCGCGAACGCGATGGCGGCCTCGGCGGCGCTCGTCTGCTTCTCCGGGGTGAAGAAGGCATAGCCGGCCACGGCGAACTGGAAGACGCCGTCCGAGAACTGCGAGACCAGGCGGGTGGCGTAGAGACGTCTGAAGTCCCGGCCTCGAAGGACGGCACGGAGGTCGGAGACGAATGACACGCGGGCCAGCCTACTGGGCACGTGTCGTGGAACACATCGGGAACAACCCTGATTCGCCCCCAACAGGTGATGAACCATCCCGGTCGATCCGGCCGCAGGAGCCGGTGCCGTCGCCTCCTCGGCCGACGGCCCACCGTGGCCGCGGTTCCGGTACCACGTGCGAGGTGGAGGGCGGGTTTTCAGGCGGATCCGCTTGGCGTCAGGTAGATGCTTGGCCCACCGGGAATGACGAATCATCACCTGGGTGTGACCGTTTTCCGGCCCGGCCGCCGTGAGAGCACTTCAGCGCAGTCCGTCTACCCGACATGATCACGTACCCTCGGTCAGGTGACCCATGACGAACATGTCGTGCTTGTGAACGCGCGAGGTGAAGCGGTCGGCACCGCCGCCAAGACGGTCGTGCACGGGGCCGACACCCCGCTGCATCTGGCGTTCTCGTGCTATGTGTTCGACGGCGAGGGACGGGTCCTGCTCACCCGGCGCGCTTCGCACAAGCGCACCTGGCCCGGAGTGTGGACCAACAGCTGTTGCGGACACCCGCTGCCCGGGGAGCCGCTGGCCGAGGCGGTCGGGCGCAGGCTGTCCCACGAGCTCGGCCTGAAGGCCGACGACGTCGAGCTGATGCTCCCCGGTTTCGCCTACCGCGCGGTGATGCGGGACGGAACGGTGGAGAACGAGATGTGCCCGGTCTACCGGGCGGTGGTGTCCGCCGAGCCGTCTCCGAACCCCGAGGAGGTCGGCGACGCCCGCTGGATGCCGTGGAAGGAGTTCACCGACGACGTCATGTGCGGCCTGCTGGCGATCTCACCGTGGTGCGGGGAACAGGTGCCGCTGCTGGCGGCCCTCGGCTCCGACCCTTATACCTGGCCCACGGCCGACCCCGCCGAACTGCCGCCCGCCGCCCGCGTCCTGTCCTCAGGGACCTGACGCACCTGCTCACCCAAGGCGTGTAAGACGTGGAAGGCGCCCATGGTTTCACGTGGAACCATGGGCGCCTTCCGTTTCGGCGAAGCCGGGCCAGGCCCGGAAGAGCCGGCGCGCGTCCGTCCGGCGGAAGCGGCGCCTTCGCCGTCAGCGCTCGACTTCGCCGCGGATGAACTTTTCAACGGCGTCGCGCGCGTCGTCGTCGGAGTACTGCTCCGGCGGCGACTTCATGAAGTAGGACGACGCCGACAGAATGGGGCCGCCGATGCCGCGGTCCATGGCGATCTTGGCGGCACGGACGGCGTCGATGATGACGCCGGCGGAGTTCGGGGAGTCCCACACCTCGAGCTTGTACTCCAGGTTCAGCGGGGTGTCGCCGAAGGAGCGGCCCTCCAGGCGGACGTAGGCCCACTTGCGGTCGTCCAGCCACGGCACGTGGTCGGAGGGGCCGATGTGGACGTCGGCCTTCGCCATCTCGTGCGGGATCTGCGAGGTGACCGACTGCGTCTTGGAGATCTTCTTGGACTGGAGGCGCTTGCGCTCCAGCATGTTCATGAAGTCCATGTTGCCGCCGAAGTTGAGCTGGTAGGTGCGCAGCAGCTCGACCCCGCGGTCTTCGAAGAGCTTGGCCATGACGCGGTGGGTGATGGTGGCGCCGACCTGGGACTTGATGTCGTCGCCGACGATGGGGAGGCCGGCGTCGGTGAACTTCTGCGCCCAGACCGGGTCGGAGGCGATGAAGACCGGCAGCGCGTTGACGAAGGCGACGCCCGCGTCGATGGCGCACTGCGCGTAGTAGCGGTCGGCGTCCTCCGAGCCCACGGGGAGATAGGAGACCAGGACGTCCGCCTTGGCGGCCTTGAGCGCGGCGACCACGTCGACCGGCTGCTCGTCCGACTCCTCGATCATCTCGAGGTAGTACTCCCCAAGACCGTCATATGTGGGGCCACGCTGCACGGTGACGCCGGTCGGCGGCACGTCGCAGATCTTGATGGTGTTGTTCTCCGAGGCGACGATCGCCTCGGACAGGTCGCGCCCGACCTTCTTGGCGTCGACGTCGAAGGCGGCCACGAACTGGACGTCACCGACGTGGTAGTCACCGAACTGGACATGCATCAGACCGGGCACCCGGACGCCGGGATCGGCGTCCCGGTAGTAATGCACGCCCTGGACCAGCGCTGCGGCACAGTTGCCGACACCGACGATGGCTACGCGCACGGAACCCATGGCACTCGCTCCTTTACTCGTTCGTCTCATCAGGAACGGGCTCGGCGTCCTGCGCCTGTGCCCTGTCCGCTCTTGCCCGGACGGCTTGCGCTCGTTCGGTATCGATCAACTCGTTCAGCCAGCGCACCTCGCGCTCGACCGATTCCAAGCCGTGGCGCTGTAATTCCAGGGTGTAACTGTCGAGCCGCTCTCGCGTGCGGGCGAGAGCGGTGCGCACTCCGTCGAGCCGCTCTTCAAGGCGGCTTCTGCGGCCTTCGAGGATGCGCAGCCGGACCTCGGCCTCGGTGTGGCGGAAGAAGGCGAAGTGGACGCCGAAGCTCTCGTCCTCCCAGGAGGACGGGCCCGCCTGGGTGAGCAGCTCGTGGAGCCGCTCCTTGCCTTCGGCCGTCAGCTTGTACACGATCTTCGACCGGCGCCCGGTGAGCGGCAGGCCGCTGTCGAGCGCGGTCTGCGACCCGGTGCCGGCGGCGGTCTCCTCCGGCGTCTCCTCGGCGATCAGCCCGTTCGCGAGCAGCTGCCGCAGGCAGGGATAGAGCGAACCGTAGGAGAACGCACGGAACATGCCGAGCAGGGCGTTGAGCCGTTTGCGCAGCTCGTAGCCGTGCAAGGGCGTCTCGTGGAGCGAGCCGAGCACGGCCAGTTCCAGCACTCCGCCTTTGCCGACCGCCACTGGAACCGCCCCCTCTCGCAACGATGTGTCCCGTCGATGTATCGAGCCGATACATCCTGAGGATACGTCGCGTCGGCATACTGCGCAATCAAGAAATCCGTCAAGCGGTTGGGCGGAATAGATAAAAAAGTCGTAGTCTGACGCTCATGTGGTCACAGCGAGGGGTCGTGGACTACGGCCTCGCGAAGCGAGCGACGATCCTGTCGCTTCGCTCCGGCCGCACGGCCAGGCGTGATGTGTGCGATGCGCATCCCTACCTCTTGCGTGCCGCTCGGTACCACGGTGAGCCGACGGAGCGCGTCTGCCCCATCTGTGAGCACCGGAACGTGACCCATGTCACATACGTGTACGGTGACGCGCTGGGTCGCAGCGCAGGGCGCGTAAAGGCCACGTCAGACCTTGTTCAGATGGCCCGCGAATACGAGGAATTCCGGGTCTACGTTGTCGAGGTCTGCCAAGGTTGCTCATGGAATCACCTGACGGTTTCCTTCGTCCTGGGCAATGGCGGGCCACCGGGCAGCTCGGACACCATGCGACAGATCGACTCCGACTCAGGCGGGGACCCCGCGGAGACGTAGCCATGCGCAGTCGAGTTCCCCCCGGGAGGCACGTTCTCCGCCTGCCGCAGACAGACGTCGAAGACCTCCAGATCGCCAGATGACCCAACGAGGACGCGTGAGTTACAGCAGCTATGGCCCAGAGCCGACCGGTCGCCCTGAGCAAGCCGAGGGCGCCGGTGGATCAGCTCGTCCCGGGCGGCGCCGTCGCTCTCCGCAAGGGGACGCGCCCGCCGGTGGATACCCCGCGCCGCGGTCGGCGCCCGCGTACGACCAGGGCTCCGCGCCCGCGTACGACCAGGGCTCCGCGCCCGCGTACGACCAGGGCTCGGCGCGGCGCGCGGCGCCGCGGCAGAGTCCCGACGCCGGGTGGGACACCCGGTCGTCGCCGGGACGCTCCGGCGCGGCTCCCCGTCCCCGCCCGGCCGCCGCGGACCCGCGTGCCCGGGCCGGCGACCCGCGCAGGGGGCCCGCCGACCCACGGTCGCGCCGCTCCGAGGCGGCCTTCGAGGACACCCAGTCGATGCAGGAGGTCGCCGCGGCAGGTCCGGCGGCGCCGCGGCGCGAGCCGTCCGGCGCCGAGACGGTCGTGAGCCGCGACGCGGGGCCCCGGCGCTCCCGCAGAGCGCAGGGTGGTCCCGCCCGCGCCGGCGCGACGGGCACCTTCGGCGCCGCCGCGGGCCCGGGCGGTCCCGGAGGCCCGGCCGGCCCCGGTGGACCAGATGGTCCCGGGGGACGCGGTCCCGGTGACGGCCCGCCCGGCGGACGCCGGTCCCGCCGGGCGAAAGGCGAGGAGCCGCCCCGCCGCCGCGGCTGGACCCGGTTCCTCCCGAACTGGAAGATCGTCATGGCGGGCTTCGCCGTGATCGCGGCCGGCGTCTTCGGCATGATCGCCGTGGCCTACGCCAACACCCCGCTGCCCACCGAGGAGAGCGCCAAGGAGAGCGCCAACGCGCAGGGCAGCACGATCTACTACGGCAGCGGCGAGGTGCTGGCCAAGCTCGGGGTCGAGCGCGTCAAGCTCGACAGCCTGAAAGACGTCCCGCAGCACGTCCAGGACGCGGTGATCGGCGCCGAGAACTCCAGCTTCCGTGAGGACTCCGGCATCTCGCTCTCGGGCATGGCCCGCTCGCTGTGGAGCACCGCGAGCGGCCAGCAGGTGCAGGGCGCCTCGACCATCACCCAGCAGATGGCCCGCGGCTACTTCGACAACCTCACCGCTGAGCGGACGGTCACCCGGAAGATCAAGGAGATCTTCATCGCGGTGAAGCTCGACAAGGAGTGGACCAAGGACAAGGTGCTGCTGTACTACCTGAACATCGTGCCGTTCGGCCGCAACACCTACGGCATCGAGGCCGCGGCCCGGTCGTTCTTCGGCAAGCACACCAGCGAGCTCACCCCCGCGCAGGCGGCCTACCTCGCCGGGCGCATCCAGCAGCCGGGCAACTTCGACGCGCAGGAGATCCAGGGCAACTTCAAGGCCACGCAGGAGCGCTTCACCTACGTCATCGGCCAGATGGCGAGGACCTGGCCGCAGAAGTACGGCAACCTGCCGGCCACCGCCAAGTTCCCGAAGATCCAGAAGTACAAGGCGCGGAACTACAACAGCGGCTTCCGCGGCTACATGATCAACGCTGTCATGGACGAGCTCAAGGACCGGCTGCCCCGCTCCGAGATCGAGACCGGCGGCTACAAGATCAGGACGACGTTCGACAAGAAGCTCATGGACGCCGCCGCGCTGGCCGTGCAGAACAACACCCGGCCGCTTTCGCCGGAGATCCACACCTCGCTCGCGGCGGTGGACCCCCGCAACGGCCGGGTCATCGCCTTCTACGGCGGCAAGAACTACCTGGGCAAGCATCCCGACCAGTTCAACGACGCCTTCTACGCCCGCAAGCAGGCCGCGTCGGCGTTCAAGCCGTACGTCCTGGCGGCCTGGCTCAAGGCGGGCTACAGCCTGAACAGCTACGTGCCCGGCAATGAGACCGTGCCCAAGGTGCTGCCGGGCACCACCAAGATCACCAATGAGGAGCGCATGCCCTCGGGCATCACCGTGACCTCGGCCACCGCGCACTCGATCAACACGGCCTACGCGTCCATGGCCTTCCAGGTCGGGCTGGACAAGGTGAAGGACATCGCCGCCGGGGCCGGCATCCCGCGCGACGAGCTCGACCGGGACGAGCAGGAGCACAAGTTCCTGCTGGCGATCGGCACCGCCCTGGTCTCGCCGCTGGAGCAGGCGAGCGGGTACTCGATCTTCGCCAACCAGGGCAGGCACTACAAGACCCACGTGGTGCGGCAGGTCGAGGACGTCAACAAGAACGTGGTCATCCCCGAGGAGAAGTCCTTCACCCAGGTGATCGACCCGTCCGCGGCCGCGGACGCCATCGAGGCGCTGCGCGCGGTCGTCAAGGAGGGCACCGGCCGCGGCGCCGCGCTGTCCGACCGCCCGGTGGCCGGCAAGACCGGTACCAACAGCGAGAACAAGGAAGCCTGGTTCGTCGGCTTCACCCCGCAGATGTCGACCGCCGTCGGCATGTACCGCGAGCAGTGCGTCACCAAGAAGGGCAAGGTGCTGTCCGAGCGGGAGATCTGCCCGAACGGCAGCACCGGCAAGGAGGTCTCCCTGGGCAACATCCAGGGCGCGACCTACCCGAGCCAGGTGTGGCGGGCGTTCATGGCGGCGGCCATGAACGGCAAGCCCGTCGAGCAGTTCCCCGACCCCGTCAACGGCGGGTCGCCGGAGAACATCGTGCCCAAGCCGATCCCGACGCCGACTCCCTCGGCCGACCCCGGGTTCCCGGACGACAACGGGTTCCCGAACGACAACGGCGACCCCAACGGCCACGGCGACCCCAACGGCAACCCCGACGACAACGGCGGCTGCCTGCCGTGGGACGACAGCTGCAACAACGGCGGCAACGGCGGAGGCGACCCCTTCAAGCAGGGCAGCACCCCCTCCGACGCCGCCACTCCCGCGCCCACTCCGACCGCGCCGGGCGGGCGCCGATCGACGCCCGCGCCCTCTCGCTGATCGGACGACGACATGACCCGTTCCACGTCCACGCCGGGTGCCGCCGGCTCCGTGGCGCGTGCCGCCCTGCCATTCGTCCCTCTCGGGCTGCTCGCGGCCCTGGGGGCGATCCTCGCGTACGCGTGGAAGGCGCCGTGCCGGTTCGGCGGGGCGTGGAACGACGGAACACAGCAGTTCCTCAACTTCTGCTACACCGACATCTATCCGCTGTGGTGGAACGAGAAGCTCGACCAGGGGTTGACGCCCTACTTCGGTCACCCGGTCGAGTACCCGGTCGGCATCGGCTCGCTGATGTGGGTCATCCAGAAGCTCGTGACGGGCACCAGCGATCCGGGCGTCCGGTTCTTCGACCTCACGGTGATCGTCATGGCGGCGTCGCTGGTCGCCGGGGTGGTGGTCATGGTGGCGCTGGCCGGACTGCAGCGCCGGCCGTGGGACGCCGCCTGGTACGCGCTGGCGCCCGCGCTCATCCTCACCGCGTTCATCAACTGGGACCTGATGTGCGGGGCGCTGAGCCTGGGCGCCTTCCTCGCCTGGTCGCGGCGGGCGCACTTCACGGCCGGGGCGCTGCTGGGCCTGGCCATCGCCACCAAGTTCTACCCGGTCGTGTTCTTCGGCCCGCTGCTGCTGCTGGCGCTGCGGACGCGCAAGCTGCCCGCCCTGCTGTGGGCGGTCGGCGGCACGGTGATCACCTGGGTGGTGGTCAACCTGCCGTTCATGCTCTTCGCGTTCGACGGCTGGAGGAGGTTCTACGTCTTCAGCAGCGAGCGCGGAGCCGACTGGGGGTCACTGTGGTTCTTCTTCCAGAACCGGCAGTGGCCCTTCCTCGGTGACGCCGGGCGGGTGGACATGCTCGGCATCGTGTCGTTCGGCCTGCTGTGCCTGGCCGTGGCCGTGCTGGCGCTCACCGCGCCCACCCGGCCGCGTCTCATGCAGCTCTGCTTCCTGGTGCTGGCCGCGTTCATGGTCACCAACAAGGTGTGGTCGCCGCAGTACGTGCTGTGGCTGGTGCCGTTCGCGGTGCTGGCGCGGCCGAACTGGAAGCCGCTGGCGCTGTGGCAGGTGGCCGAGTGCTGGTACTTCTTCGCGATCTGGCTGTACCTGGTCCACGTCCAGCCGGGCAACGAGACGCTCGGCATCGGCGACGGCGGCTACTTCGCGGCCGTGTGGGCCCGGGCGATCACCATCGCCATCCTGGCGGCGTTCGTGGTCAGGGACATCCTGCGCCCCGAGCACGACGTCATCCGGCAGGGCGGCGTGGACGACCCGGTGGGCGGCGTCTTCGACGGCGCCGAGGACCGTTTCGTCCTGCGGATGCCGTCCCGGACGGCGGTGCGTGAGGCCGCTCCCGAAGCCTCCTGACCCTTGCGTCCAGGAGGCGGCGCTCGACGTATCCGCTCTGAGCTCCCGGCCGTTCCGGCCGGGACGCGGCGATCGCGCCTGCCGGCTCCGCGGGTTTGCGGCCGTCCCGTCCGGGAGCCGGCTCCGAGATCTTCCCGGGAGCCGGGTTCTTTCCGGTCCGCTCTGATCGAGAAGTCCAGCTTGACCCTCTATTCTCCTATGCGTGCAGACCTCCCCCCAGGAGACCGTTTCCCCGGCGCCCGCACGCTTCTCCGACCGCGAGGCGCTCCTCGCGTGGCTGGGGTCGAGGATCGGGATCATCGTCGCCATGACGGTCGGCGCCGGAGTGCTCAGCAGCGAAGCGAACGACACCCCGTTCCTGGAACGCTGGACGCACTGGGACGCCGGGCTCCTGGTGAAGATCGCGAAGTTCGGCTACGGCGGTGACCCGGCCGAGAACCCCGACGCCGGGCTGCCCGCCTTCTTCCCCGGCATGCCCATCGCGCTGCGGCTGGTCCACGTGATCATCCCCGACTGGTCGCTCGCCGGCCTGCTGATCTCGTTCGTCGCCGGAGCGGTGGCGATGGTGGCCCTCGCGCGGCTCGCCGAGTTCGAGGGCCCCGCGGGCGCAGGATGGCGGGCGGTCCTTGCGATCCTGCTGTTCCCCATGGCGGTGTTCCTGTTCGCCGGCTACAGCGAATCGCTGTTCCTGGCGTTCGCGATACCCGCCTGGCTGTACGCCCGGCGCGGCGACTGGCCGGCGGCGGCGCTGCTGGCCGCCGGGGCGTCGTGCGTGCGCATCACGGGCCTGTTCCTCGCGCTCGCGCTGATCGTGGAGTACGTCACGCGCCGGGGGAGCCTCCGCCAGGCGTGGTGGCTGGCGGTCCCCTTCCTGCCGCTGGTCGCCTATTCGTTCTACCAGCACCAGCGCACGGGCGACTGGCTGGCCTGGCAGCACGCGCAGCAGGCCGGCTGGGGACGGCAGATGGTCTGGCCGTGGCAGTCGTTCCTGACCACCTGGCAGATGGCGGCCGGGGACGGGCAGTTCGTGTGGGCGTTCCGCATGGAGGTCGCGGGCGCCCTGCTCGGGGTCGCCGTGCTGATCTGGCTGCTCGTCGCCCGCAGGTGGAGCGAACTGGTGTACGTCGGACTGCAGCTGAGCGCCCTGCTGTTCTCGGCGTACTACCTGTCGGTCCCGCGTTCGGCCCTGCTGTGGTGGCCGCTGTGGGTGATGCTCGGGCGGGTGTCGGTGCGCCGCCGCTGGGTGCTGCTGCTGTACGCGCTGGTGGCCGGGCCGCTCATGGTGCTGAACACCATGACCTTCATGCGCGGCGCCTGGGCGGGCTGACCCGCGCCGGTGTCACACGCCCCCGCTGGACGGCCTGCCCCGCGTCCGCTGCGAAGGCGGTCCGTGATCAGGCGGGCCGGCTCGCGTCCGTCCCCTGGTCGGCCCTGCCGGCGCGAGGGAACGCCTTACCCCTTTTCCCGGCTCCGTAATCCAGGGGATTTATCCACAGGCTGTGGACTAAAGGTGGTCACGAAGGAAGGCGATGTCGGCCGCCTGCCCGTCGCCGGGTGTCTCGACCACGATCGGCGCGCCCGCGGCGCGGCACACCGACAGGATCAGCTCGGGGTCGATCTGGCCCTTGCCCAGGTTGGCGTGACGGTCGGCGCCGGAGTCGAAGGCGTCCCGCGAGTCGTTGCAGTGGATCAGGTCGATGCGGCCCGTGATGGCCTTGACCCGGTCGACCACGTCGGCGAGCTCCTCGCCGCCGGCGTGCGCGTGGCAGGTGTCCAGGCAGAACCCCACGTCGAAGCCGTCCAGCGCCTCCCACAGCCGGGCGATGCGCTCGAGCCGGCGCGCCATCGCGTTGCCGCCTCCGGCGGTGTTCTCGATCAGGACGGGGATCGGTGTCTCCAGCCGCTCGAAGACCTTGCGCCAGTTGTCGAACCCGACCTGCGGGTCGTCGTCCTTGCCGACGTGGCCCCCGTGCACGATGAGGCCCTTGGCGCCGATCGACGCCGCCGCCTCCAGCTGGCCGGCCAGCAGCTTGCGGCTCGGGATGCGGATGCGGTTGTTCGCGGTGGCGACGTTGATCACGTACGGCGCGTGGACGTAGACGTCGATCTCCGAGGAGGCCAGCGCCTCGGCGTTCTCCGGCAGCACGGGGCCTTTCCACCCTTGCGGATCGCCCAGGAAGAACTGCGCGACCTCCGCGCCGCGGGCCGTCGCGTGGGCCAGGGGATCATCTCGGTCGACGTGAGCTCCGATACGCACCATGGGTCGAGCCTAGCCGTTTCAAGGTCTCCACCAGGGGCAGTAGGGGCGCCAGGCTGGTACGCCCTGACACCCGCGTACCGTGACATATAGGAGACGACTGTGGCCTACTACCGCCGCGGGATCAGCCTCTTAGGCCTGATCTACATCCTCATCGGCATTTACGTGGCATGGGTTCACGACTACATCACCCCGAGCCTGCTCAGGAAGATCGCGCAAGCCCTGCTCGCCATCGTCCTGTGGTTCCTCATTCTCCTCGGCATCGACCTCCACATCGGCGGACAGTGACGCGGCGACGTCCACGGACGCGGGGAGATGCGGCGACATGGCGCGCCGATCTCCACGCCGGCGGGAAGTGAACGGCGGGGGCGCCTCGGGGGGCGCCCCATCGTGCCGCACCGGACGGGCGTGACGGCCTTCGCGGGTCGGACGGACCGGCCGTCCGGGCCGGTCAGACGAACCCTCCGTGATAGACGCCCATCGCGACGCCGACGAACGACATGACGATGGCGACGATGTTCAACGACCGCTCGGCGGTCGTGGCCGACACATATTGCGAGTACATCCCGACGACGAACCCGACGACTCCGGTCCACGAGGCGACGATGTGCGCGCTCACCACCAGGCCGCTGACGAAGGCGACGCCGCCGCAGGCCAGCGCCACCAGCGTCAGGGCGTTCTCCAGGGTGTGCTTCCTGCCGTCGGTGTTCAGCGACAGGTGGAAGTGCTCTCTGCCGGAGCCCGTGGCAGATCGCATGATGACCACCCCCTCCCTCTTCTCCCACGTTCCCCTTGTGGCGGCGGGCAATCGCGGCAGGTCAGTCGCGGCGCCCTGGTAGACTTCGTGGGCTGCGTTCGTTATGCGTGCCGTTCGGCGTACCCGATCTCGAAGCACGCGGTCGCCCCGCCACCGAAGGCGGGGGCGACGACGTCAGCGTCCTCCTGTCACGGCATGGTGTCGTGACCGCGATAGTCCAGAGGAGGTTGGAAGTCCGCATGCGTCATTACGAAGTGATGGTCATTCTGGACCCGTCCCTCGATGAGCGCACGGTGACTCCCTCGCTCGACCAGTTCCTCACGGTCGTCCGCAACGACGGCGGCACGGTGGAGAAGGTCGACGTGTGGGGTCGTCGCCGGCTGGCCTACGACATCATCAAGAAGTCCGAGGGCATCTACGCCGTCATCGACCTGACGGCGGCTCCGGCCACCGTCAAGGAGCTCGACCGCCAGCTCAACCTGAACGAAGGCATTCTGCGCACCAAGGTGCTGCGCCCCGACATGCACTGAGCGGCTCCGAGTCCGCCGAAGCCCGGCTTTTGTCGGGCCGGAGCCGTACTCTGAGGCCCGACAGGCTGCGCAGACTCACGCAGGAAGGCGAAAGCGACCGATGGCAGCAGGCGACACAACGATCACCATCGTCGGCAATCTTGTCGACGACCCCGAGCTGCGTTTCACCCCTTCGGGGCAGGCCGTGGCCCGGTTCCGCATCGCGTCCACTCCGCGGTTCATGGACCGCCAGACCAACGAGTGGAAGGACGGCGAAAGCCTCTTCCTGACCTGCAACGTGTGGCGTCAGGCGGCGGAGAACGTCGCCGAGAGCCTCCAGCGTGGGATGCGGGTCATCGTGCAGGGGCGGCTGAAGCAGCGCTCGTACGAGACCAAGGAAGGCGAGAAGCGCACGGTCTACGAGGTCGAGGTCGACGAGGTCGGCCCGTCCTTGCGCAACGCCACCACCAAGGTCAACAAGACCGCCCGCCAGGGCGGCGGCGGAGGCGGCGGGTTCGGCGGCGGCGCCGACGACCCGTGGGCCTCGGCCACTCCGGCGCCCGCCGGTGGCGGGTTCGGCGGAGGCGGCGGCGGTGGCTACGGCGGCGGCGGTGGCGGCTACAACCAGGGCGGCTACGGCGGCGGTGGCGGTGGCGGCGACCTGAGCGACGAGCCTCCCTTCTGATCCACTCATCCATTCCAGTAACCGATCGACCATTCCCGCGTCATGCGGGGCTCTCTTAGGAGGAGCACCAAGATGGCGAAGCCGGCACTGCGCAAGCCGAAGAAAAAGGTTTGCCTGTTCTGCCATGACAAGATCTCTTACGTCGACTACAAGGACACGGCGCTGCTGCGGAAGTTCATCTCCGACCGCGGCAAGATCCGTGCCCGCCGGGTGACGGGCAACTGCACCCAGCACCAGCGTGACGTGGCGACCGCGATCAAGAATGCCCGTGAGATGGCGCTGCTGCCGTACACGAGCACCGCGCGCTGACAGGAGGCTTGCGAGATATGAAGCTCATTCTCACCAATGAGGTCTCCGGCCTCGGCGCTCCCGGCGACATCGTCGAGGTCAAGGACGGCTACGGCCGCAACTATCTGATCCCCCGCGGGTTCGCCATGCGGTGGACGCGCGGCGGCGAGAAGCAGATCGATTCGATCAAGAAGGCGCGCGACGCCCGCGAGATCCGCGACCTCGGCACCGCCAAGGAGGTCGCCGGCCGGCTCGGCGCCCTTCGGGTCACGCTGAAGACGCGCGCCGGCGACTCCGGCCGCCTGTTCGGCTCGGTCACCACCGGTGACATCGCCGACGCGGTCAAGGCCGCGGGCGGTCCGCTCCTCGACCGTCGTCGCATCGAGATCACCAACGCGATCAAGAGCGTCGGCTCCCACCGCGTCTCGGTCCGGCTGCACCCCGAGGTGTCGGCCAACCTCGACGTCGAGGTCGTCGGTTCCTGACGGTTCCCGTGCACAGACGGCCTCCGGTCGCCGGTGCTCTCCGCGGTCTGACGATCTTCGGGTCGTGACGGTCTCCGGCGCCTGAGGTTCCGGTCGCGGCTCGCCGTCCCGCCTTCGCGGGCGGTCGCGCCGTGGCCCGAGGTCCGGTGAAGGCCCCTTTCCTTCCGTGAAAGGGGCCTTCGTCATCTCTACGGAGCGAAGCCGCAGGTTATCCCTGTTTGCTGCTAGTTGGCGCTATATGTGCGAATGCGTGCTTCCCGCTATCCTGGGCGACGAATTCCCTCGGTGAGACGCCTTCTGGAGGCACGTATGCTCCGTCCCTCGATGCTGCCGGCGCTCGGCGCCCTCGCGCTGGTGGCGGTGGCGTGCGCTCCGGCCTCCGACACGACGACCCCCTCCGCCGGCGCGAGCGGCACTCCGCAGGCGTCGGCCTCCTGCGCCAAGGACCAGCTCAAGCTGCTCAAGCCCGGCACCCTGACGATCGCGACCGACAAGCCCGCGTACGAGCCGTGGTTCAAGGACGACAAGCCCGCCAACGGCCAGGGCTTCGAGAGCGC
This sequence comes from Sphaerisporangium sp. NPDC004334, assembly GCF_053602655.1. NCBI lineage: Bacteria > Bacillati > Actinomycetota > Actinomycetes > Streptosporangiales > Streptosporangiaceae > Sphaerisporangium > Sphaerisporangium sp. NPDC004334. The sequence goes on along the minus strand of NZ_JBSGDZ010000014.1, from coordinate 156,560 downwards.
CGTCGCCTACGCCGTGGCGGCCAAGCTCGGCTTTGCCGACGGCGAGGTGTCCTGGGCGAGCATCCCGTTCAACTCGGCGTTCGCGCCCGGCGACAAGCAGTTCGACTTCGACGTCAACCAGGTGTCCATCACCCCGGCCCGCGCGAAGGCCGTCGACTTCAGCAGCGGGTACTACACGGTCAAGCAGGCGGCGGTCGCCCTGGAGGGCTCGAAGTTCGCCTCGGCGACCTCCCTGGCCGCCCTGAAGGACGCCAAGATCGGCGTGCAGATCGGCACCACTTCCCTGCAGGCCGTGAAGGACGTCATCCAGCCGAGTGCCGAGCCCAACGTCTACAACGAGCAGATCGACGCGATCACCGCGCTGAAGAACAAGCAGGTGGATGCCCTGGTGGTCGACCTGCCGACCGCTTTCTACGTCACGGCGGCACAGGTGGAGCATTCCAAGATCGTCGGCCAGTTCGGCGCGGGCTCGGGCACCCCCGAGGAGTTCGGCCTGGTCTTCCAGAAGGGCAACCCGCTCGTGAGCTGCGTCGACCAGGCCATCGGCGAGCTGAAGTCCTCCGGCGAGCTGGCGAAGATCGAGACTCGGTGGCTCGGCTCGGCGGCGGGCGCGCCGGAGCTGAAGTGAGCGACCGAGTCCCGGAAGGTAGCTCGGCCGATCCCCGCGTCCTCGGCGACGCGCCAGGTGAGCCCCCCGTCCCCACGGACGGGCGAGCTCAGGGCCCCGTCTCTATGGACGGGCGAGCTCAGGCCCCCGTCTCTACGGACGGGCCGCATCAAGCCCCCGTCTCTACGGACGGGCCGGGTCAAGCCCGCGTCTCCATGGACGAACCGGGTCAGGCCCGCGTCTCCACACACGGGCCTGGCCGGGACCGCGCTTCGCGGGAGAGGCCGGGCTCGGATGGCGGGCCGGGCGAGGACGGCTCGTGGCGCAGGAGCGAACGGCAGCGCGAGCGCGAGCGACTGCGCCGCCGTTCGGACCTGCGGTCCGGCTCGATCGCCACGGCGTCCACCGTGGTGTTCATCGTCCTTCTGATCTGGCTGGTCACCACCTCGCCCGGCTGGCCGCGGGTCAAGGAGACCTTCTTCGACCTCGGCGAGTTCTCCGGCGCCCTGCCCGACGTCCTATGGGGCTTCCTGCTCAACATCAAGATCTTCCTGATCGCCGAGCCGCTGATCCTGGTCGTCGGCCTGCTCGTCGCGCTGGTGCGCAACCTGCACGCTCCGGTGTTCTACCCGCTGCGCGCGCTCGCCGTGCTGTACACCGACGTCTTCCGCGGCGTGCCGACGATCCTGGTCATCTACCTGGTCGGGTTCGGCCTGCCCGCACTGCGCCTGCAAGGGATGCCCACCGACCTGGCGACGCTGGGGATCATCGCGCTGGTGCTGTCGTACGGAGGGTACGTCGCCGAGGTGTTCCGGTCGGGCATCGACTCGGTGCACCCGAGCCAGCGCGCCGCCGCGCGGTCGCTGGGCCTGACCCACGGCCAGGCCATGCGCTTCGTCGTGCTGCCCCAGGCCGTGCGGCGCGTCGTGCCGCCGCTGCTCAACGACTTCGTCTCGCTGCAGAAGGACACCGCCCTGGTGGCCACCATCGGCCCGCTGGAGGCGCTGCGCCAGGCGCAGATCCATACCGCCGAGACCTTCAACTACACCCCTTACCTGGCCGCGGCGCTGCTGTTCATCGTGCTGACCATCCCGATGGCCCGCTTCACCGACTACCTGGCGGCCCGTTCGCAGAGAAGGAGGGGAGCGTGACCGTGCCGGTCGAGCAGGGGCGGAGCCTGCTGGAGATCGAGGGCGTGTGGAAGTTCTACCACCGCCACAGCGTGCTGCGCGGCATCGACCTGTCGGTGGACTCCCACGAGGTGGTCTGCCTCATCGGAGCCTCCGGCTCGGGCAAGTCGACCCTGCTGCGCTGCGTGAACCTGCTGGAGACCGTCGACGACGGCGCCATCCACCTGGACGGTGCGGAGATCACCGACGTGCGGGCCGACCCCGACGACGTGCGCAAGCGCATCGGCATGGTGTTCCAGGCCTACAACCTCTTCCCCTCCATGACCGTCCTCTCCAACATCACGCTGGCGCCGCGCAAGGCGCACGGCGTCGGCAGGGCCGAGGCCGAGGAGCGGGCACGCGAGCTGCTGGCCAGGTTCGGCCTGGCGGACAAGGCGGAGGCCTACCCCGACCGGTTGTCCGGCGGCCAGCAGCAGCGAGTGGCCATCATCCGCGCGCTCGCCACCCGGCCGCGCCTGCTGCTGCTGGACGAGGTGACCTCGGCCCTGGACCCCGCGCTGGTCGGCGAGGTGCTGGAGATCATCCGCGAGCTGAAGGACACGGGGATGACGATGGTCCTGGCCACCCACGAGATGGGGCTGGCCCGGGACATCGCCGACAAGGTCTGCTTCCTGGACGGCGGCGTGCTGCTGGAGCAGGGGACTCCGGAGCAGATCTTCACCGACCCCCGCGAGCCGCGTACCCGCGAGTTCCTGAGCAGGGTGCTCAACCGCCGGTGACCAGCCAGGCGCGCCCGTACGCGCGCGAGCCCAGGGTCACCAGACGGGCCGCCATCCACACGCCCAGCGCCGCCCACAACGCCACCAGGCCGCCGCCCAGGTGGACGACGGCGTACGCCGCGGGCAGGTAGACGGCCGTCGTGATCGCCGAGGCCCAGGCCAGATAGCGGCGGTCCCCGGCGCCGATGAGCACGCCGTCGAGCACGAACACCACGCCGGCCACGGGCTGGAGCAGCGCCACCGGCCACAGGACCGCGACCAGCTCGGCGCTCACGGCGGCGTCGGCGCCGAACAGGTGCGGGATGACCGGCCGCAGCGCGAGGGTGGCGGCCCCCAGGACCATCCCGCAGCCGACGCCCCAGACCACCATCGTGCGGGTGGCCGCCCGCGTGTGGTCGCTGCGCCCCGCGCCGAGGGTGCGGCCGGTGATGGCCTGGCCGGCGATGGCGATCGCGTCGAGGGCGTAGGCGAGCAGCGACCAGATCTGCGTGGCGATCGCGTGGGCGGCGAGCTGGGCGACGCCCATGCGGGTGGCCACGGCGGTGGCGGCGAGCAGCACGACCCTCAGGCACACCGTCCGGATGATCAGAGCGATGCCGGCCGTACCGGAGGCCCGTACTCCCGCCAGGTCAGGACGGAGGGAGACCCGGTGCCGGCGGGCCGCGCGGGCGACGACGACCAGGTAGACCAGGGCGCCGAGTCCCTGGGCCGTGACGGTGCCCCACGCCGAGCCCGCGATGCCCCAGTGGAACCCCAGCACGAACACGGCGTTGAGCACGGCGTTCAGCGCGAAGGACCCGACTGAGACGGCCAGTGGGGTCACGGTGTCCTGCAGGCCGCGCAGGATGCCCGTGCCGGCCAGGACGACGAGCATGGCGGGGACACCGAACAGGCTGATGCGCAGGTAGGCGACCGCGGGCCCGGACACCTCGGCGACCGCGCCGAACCACTGGACGATCCACGGGGACAGCGGCCAGCAGACCACGATCAGCGCCAGCCCGATCGCCGTGGCCAGCCACAGCCCGTCGATGCCCTGCTTGACCGCCCGGACGAGGTTGCCCGCGCCGACCTGCCGGGCCACCGCCGCCGTCGTGCCGTACGCCAGGAAGACGCAGATGTTCACCAGGGTGGTGAGCGCGGCCCCGGCGATGCCGAGGGCGCCGAGCGAGGCCGTGCCGAGACGGCCGACGATGGCGTAGTCGACCAGGATGAACAGCGGCTCGGCCACGAGCGCGCCGAAGGCCGGAACGGCGAGCCTGAGGATCTCCTGGCTGCCGACCCGGGGGGTAAGAGTCACTTGTCTATATTGCCCCTTACCTCAGCATGCTCGGCACCGGTCCCGCCGCTCATCGGCCTGTCGCGCGGACTTTCTTTTCTCCACAGCCCGTGGATACCGTTTCCCCTGCTCAGTCGGGGGTCTGTGGTTATCCCCCATGGTTATCCACAGACTTGTCCCCAGCGTGCCCACATCTCCAGGCCAGAACTGCACACGTTATCCACAACGTTGTCGACAGGACGCGTTGCCGCTCGCCCGAGAACCGGCGAAACTGTCACCCCGGCTACTTCGGGGGTGGCACGGGGGAGTCAGGGAGGGCCGCCAGTTGAGCAGTGAAGTCGTGCAGGCCTTCGACGCACCATTCGAGCGTACGCCCCCCAGCAACATCGAGGCCGAGCAGTCCGTGCTGGGCGGCATGCTGCTGTCCAAGGACGCCATCGCCGACGTGGTGGAGGTCCTGCGTTCCGACGACTTCTACCGTCCGGCGCACCAGGTCATCTACGACGCCATCCTCGACCTGTACGGACGCGGCGAGCCGGCCGACGCGGTGACGATCTTCAGCGAGCTGTCCCGCCGGGGCGAGATGGCCCGGGTGGGCGGCGGCACCTACCTGCACACGCTCACCGCCATCGTCCCCACGGCCGCCAACGCCGGCTACTACGCCAAGATCGTGCGCGAGCAGGCCATCCTGCGGCGGCTCATCGAGGCGGGCACCCGCATCGTCTCCTACGGCTACGGCGGGCAGAACGAGGAGGTCGACGAGCTGGTCGACCGCGCCCAGGCCGAGATCTACGCGGTCACCGAGCGCCGCACCAGCGAGGACTACCGCCCCCTGTCCGAGATCATGCCCGGCGCGCTGGACGAGATCGAGGCCATCGGCAGCCGCAGCGGCCAGATGGTCGGCGTGCCCACCGGCTTCCAGGACCTCGACGCCCTGATGAACGGCCTCCACCCCGGCCAGATGATCGTCGTCGCCGCCCGCCCGGCCATCGGCAAGTCGACGCTTGGTCTGGATTTCGCGCGATCTGCTGCGATCAAGCACCATATGGCCACTGTGGTGTTCTCGCTGGAAATGTCGCGCAACGAGATCACCATGCGCTTGTTGTCGGCCGAGGCGCGGGTGGCGTTGCACACCATGCGTTCCGGCACCATGAACGACGAAGACTGGACGCGCCTCGCGCGCCGCATGAGCGAGGTCGCCGAGGCGCCGCTGTTCATCGACGACTCGCCCAACATGTCGATGATGGAGATCCGTGCCAAGTGCCGTCGCCTCAAGCAGCGTCACGACCTGCGCTTCGTCATCGTCGACTACCTCCAGCTGATGAGCTCGCCGAAGAAGACCGAAAGCCGCCAGCAGGAGGTCTCCGAGATCTCCCGCGCGCTCAAGCTGCTGGCCAAAGAGCTCGAGGTGCCGGTGATCGCGATCTCCCAGCTCAACCGCGGTCCCGAACAGCGCACCGACAAGCGCCCCCAGGTTTCCGATTTGCGGGAATCCGGGTCGATTGAGCAGGATGCCGACGTGGTGATCCTGCTGCACCGGGAGGACGCCTACGAGCGCGAGTCGCCGCGCGCCGGCGAGGCCGACCTGATCGTGGCCAAGCACCGCAACGGCCCAACCGCCACCGTGACCGTCGCCTTCCAGGGCCACTACAGCCGCTTCGTCGACATGGCGCCTCACTGACCCTCCCCTTGTAGGGGCTCAACCCAGCCCCGCCCACGCCTCCGTAGGCGGCAGCCGCCCGCCCTGTCCCCTCCTCCGCGAACGGCGGCGGCCCGGCCGGCATTTCTGACGCGGGCAGTCCGACCACCACCACGGGCAGCCCCCGCGACGGGCTTGCCCCGGCAAGTGCCGGTGGACCCGGACCGGCCGTCACGACGGGGAGCCGCCGGGGCGGTAGGCGATGCGGCCGGCAGAGCGGCGATCGGGCCTGGCCCCGGTGAGCGCCGCTGACCGGGACGGGGCCGGACCGGCCGTCACGACGAGGAGCCGCCAGGCTGGGAGGCGATTTTCCGGAGGGTGTCGGCGGTGAACTCGTCGGCGGGGTAGAAGGACTCGATGGCCAGCTCGGCGACCGTGATGTCCAGCGGCGTGCCAAAGGTGGCGATCGTACTAAAGAAGGTCATTTCGCCGTCCTGATGGCGTAGCCTCAGCGGCACGACGATCTCGCCGGGGCCGGGCAGCTCCACCTCGGGCTCCGGCTGGTCGCACGGGTAGGCGCGCAGTTCCTCATCCAGTGCCTCCAGCTGCGGGTCGGCCGTGAGGGCGATCTGGCGGCGCAGCCGGCCGAGCAGGTGGGCGCGCCACTCGCCGAGGTTGACGATGTGCGGAGCCAGACCGTCCGGATGCAGGCTGGCCCGCAGCACATTGGCCGGGGCGGCGAGCAGCGTGGGCGACACCAGGCTCGTGAGCACCCCGAGGCTGGTGTTGCCGTCCACGAGGTTCCAGCGGCCGTCCACCACGACCGCGGGGTAGGGTTCGTGCCCGGTGAGGACCTGCTTGATCGCCCGGCGCACCGCCCGCATGCCCGGAGCGTCCAGCGTGTTCTCGGAGAAGACCGGCGCGAACCCGGCCGCCAGCAGCAAGCGGTTGCGCTCACGCAGCGACAGGTCGAGATGTTCGGCCAGAAGCAGCACCATCTCGCGGCTCGGGTTGGAACGCCCGGTCTCCAGAAAGCTCAGGTGCCGGGTGGAGATGTCCGCCTGGATGGCCAGGTCGAGCTGGCTGAGCCGGCGGTGCTCACGCCACTGGCGGAGCAGCTCGCCTACCGGCCGCCGGGAGAGCGCCGTCGTCGTCATGGCCCGACCCTACGTGCCACCCCCCGCGCCCCGCGATTACGCGCCAGGTAACGGGACCGGGTCGCGAGCAAACGGCTCAGGCGGTGGAGCCGCCGTCCACGACGAGATCGTGGCCGACGGTGAAGGCGGCGTCGTCCGAGGCGAGCCAGAGCACGGCCGAGGTGATCTCCTCCAGCGAGCCGACCCGGCCGATGGGGAGCTGCTGTTTCATGCGGTCGGCGCGGCCGGCCTCGGTCTCGCCCGGGCGCATGGACATGGGAGTGTCGTGCGGCCCCGGGCTGACCGCGTTGATTCGGATGCCGTCGCGGATGTACTCCAGGGCGGCCGTGCGGGTCAGCGCGGCGACCGCGGCCTTGGACGCGGCGTAGGCGCCGAGGCCCGGGACCCGCTTGTGCGCGCCCACCTGGGACGACACGTTGACGATCACACCGCTGCCCTGCCGGCGCATGGCGGCGATCTCGTGCTTCATCGACAGGAAGACACCGGTGGCGTTGCCGGTCAGGGTGCGCGTCCAGTCGTCCTCGTCGATGTCGGCGACCTGACCCAGCGTGAGGACCCCCGCGTTGTTGACCGCGATGTCCAGGCTCCCCTGCCGTCGCACGATCTCGGCGATGAGCTCGGCGACATCCGGCGAGCTGGTCACATCGGTGGTCAGCGCGGCCGCCCGGCCGCCCTCCGCCTCGATGAGCCGGACCGTCTCCTGGAGCGGTGCCTGCCGGCGGCCGGTCACGAACACCACCGCGCCCTCGCGGGCGAAGCCGCGCGCGATCGCGCGCCCGATGCCCGAGCCGCCCCCGGTGACCAGCACCGTCCGTCTGTTGAATCTCATGGCTCCCCCTTGTCGGTGCCGCACGGGCGGCGACATTTATTGGATCGTTCGTTCTTGATACAGATGAGATGGCGCAACCCACCCCGCTGTGGAGCCGATGGGTCCCCCGCTCTCGGCGGGGCCGTCAGTCGACGGGGCGGACCTCACTGGGAGGTGCTCATTCACATCGTCGCTGTCAGTCGAGCACCGACAGAGCCTGGGCCGCGGCATCGCGCACCCGTGCCGGGTCGGGGAAGCCCTTGCCGACCACCCTCAGCCCTTGCAGGAAGACCAGCAGGAAGCGGGCCAGCGCCCTCGGGTCGCGACCGGCGGGCAGTTCGCCCTGGGCCCGCGCCCGGGTCAGCGCCGACGCCAGCGCGGTCTCCATGGCTGTCCAGTTGGCGTCCAGGATGCGGGTGACCTCCGGGTCGCCCGGGAGCATCTCGGCCGCCGCGTTGACCACCATGCACCCCCGGCGCCGCCCGTCATCGAGCGCATCGGCGGCGTAGGACTCGACCAGCGCGCGCACCGCCGGCAGCGCCGGGCCCGGCTGGGACAGGATCTCGACGAGCGGCGGGTTGCGGATCTCGATGTAGCGGCGCAGGGCGAGCACGTACAGGTCGTGCTTGCCGCCGAAGGTGGAGTAGAGGCTGGCGCGGGCGATGCCGAGCGTCTCGACGAGATCGGCCATCGACGTCGCCTCGTAACCGCGCTCCCAGAACAGCTCGAGCGCCGCCTGGAGCGCCTTCTCAGGATCGAACTCCTTCGTGCGTGCCACGGCATGGAACTCTATCGAGAACGGTTGGTCCAAAACAACCCTGAGGTCGCCCAGCTTGTCCCCGCGGATGGTTCCTCCGGCGAACCGTCCCTGACGAACACCGCGTTCTGTCACTCCCAGCGGAAGAACCGCACCGCGAACGCTCCGGCGGCCAGTGTCCAGGCGGCGAGGACGGCGAGGTGGAGGGGCTGTGGGGCGGCGCCGGCCCAGGCGTCGCGTAACACCTGGCCGAACGCTCCCGTCGGGGTGAAGTCGCTGAACCGCACCAGGGTCTCGGGCATCAGCTCGCGAGGGAGCCACATGCCGCCGAGGAACAGCAAGGGGAACATCACCACCGCGCCGACGCCGCCGGCGGCACGGCCGTTGGGCACCACGGCGGCGACCGACAGGCCGATCGCGAACAGAGCGCACACTCCAAGGACGAAGGACAGCACGAACCACGGCAAGGCGGCAGGCACGTGCGTGTTCAGCACGAGGTGCCCGAAGAGGATGGTGAGGAACGCGGCCAGCAGCGCCACGACCAGGTTCAGCACCAGTTGGGCGCCCAGCAGGGTCACCGGCGAGGCGGGCGTGATGGACAAGCGGCGCAGCACGCCGCGCTCGCGATAGGTGGCCAGCACGGTGGGGATGACGCTGAAGGCCGAGGTCGCCACCGCCAGCATGATCATCATCGCGGGCAGCTGGGTGTCCACCACCCGCTGGCCGCCAAGCGAGGGGTCGGGTTCGCGGAAGCCCGGAATGGCGCTGCCGAGGATCAGCAGCAGGCCCAGCGGGAGCACGAGCGTGAAGAAGGCCGTCAGAGGGTCGCGCAGATAGAGCCTGGTCTCGGTGAACAGCACCTTGCGCAGCGCACCGGGCCTGGGCGGAGCCGTGCGGGGAGAGCGCGAGCGGGTCGTCGTCATGGGGGCTCCTAAGAAACGTCGGCGGCCGGGCGGCCTGTCAGGGCGAGGAAGGCGTCCTCCAGCGTGGCCTGGTCCATCTGGAGGCCCGCGGGAACGACCTGGCAGGCCGCGAGGGCCTTGGTCACGGCGAGGAGCAAACCCTCGGACCCGGTCACCGTGACCGTGTCGCCTTCGCGGGTCAGGCTCGCGACCTCGGGGAGCGTCCTGAGCACCTGGTCGGCGTCAGGAGCGCTGCGGAACCGGACGCGCTGGCCGCCGTCCACCCGGGCGATCAGGCCCGCGGGCGTGTCCACCGCGGCCACGCGCCCCCTGTCGATCACCGCGACGCGGTCGCAGAGCCGCTCGGCCTCCTCCATGAAGTGGGTGACCAGGACGATCGTGACGCCGCGTCGTTTGACCTTCTCGATGAGTTCCCAGGTCTCACGGCGGGCCATGGGGTCGAGGCCGGTGGTCAGCTCGTCCAGGACGGCCACGCGAGGGTCGCCGACGAGCGCGAGGGCGATCGACAGGCGCTGGCGCTGCCCGCCGGACAGCTTGGCGAACGGAGTGTCGCGTTTGGGGCCGAGCCCGACCTCCTCCAGCAGCGCCCGCCAGTCGGCAGGGCGGTCGTAGAAGGAGGCGTACAGCTCGAGGGCCTCCCCGACCCGCAGCCTGTCGGGGAGCGAGCAGTCTTGCAGCTGCACGCCGACCCTCTGGCGGAGCACGGCGCGGTCGCGGCGCGGGTCCAGGCCGGTGACGGTGATGGCGCCGCCGTCGGGGACGCGAAGGCCGCACACGCACTCGACGGTCGTGGTCTTGCCGGCGCCGTTGCGGCCGACGACGCCGAACAGCTCGCCCTCGTGCACGGTGAACGACACCTCGTCGACCGCCACCTGCTCGCCGTACACCTTGCGCAGGCCGGCGATCTCGATGATTTCCATGCCGCCGACGGTAGGAAGCGCGGCGTCGCGACGGAATGCGGCTGTGGCCCGGACGGAGGTGTACCTAGGTACACCTTTGAACGGGCGCCACGGCCACTGCGAGCTAAGTGCCCGATGCCGCAGACTTGACGGCATGGTTCTCAGGACGATGGTCGGCTTCGGGCGCGCTTTGGTGCTGCTCGCCCTGGCCGTGGTGAACGCGGCGCTCGCCGCGGTGGCGCTGCTCGTCTTCCTGTTGTGCTTCGGCCTCGGCCTGGTGTTCCTGTTCCCGGCCACCATCCGCCTGGTCCGCCGCCGCGCCGTCCAGGCGCGCCGGCTCGCGCTGGCCTGGGCCGAGGTGCAGATCGTCCCGCCTTACCGCGGCGCTCCGCCGCCGCCCGTGCCGCAGCGCGACGGCTGGTACCGCGAGGGCCGCAGCCTGTACCGCACGTCCCTGGTCCCGAACTTCAACCGCACCTTCGAGTGGATGTTCAAAGACCCGGCCACCTGGCGTGACCTCGCCTGGCTGCTCGGCGACCCGCTGATCGGCGGCGTGGCGGTCCTGGTGCCGCCGCTCATGGTGGCGTGCGGGGTGGCGCTGGTGGCGCAGGGCCCGCTGCAGGCGGTGGCCGGGGTGCTGCTCGTGGTGGCCGGGCCGCTGCTGGCTCCGCGCGCGGTCCGCCTGCACGGCGTGTGGACGCGGTGGCTGCTGGCCCCCACCTACCGCGCCCGCCTGACCAACGCCATGCGCCACCTGACGCGGGTGCACACCGACGCCATCGACACCCAGGCCGCCGAGCTGCGGCGCATCGAGCGCGACCTGCACGACGGCGCGCAGGCACGCCTGGTCGCCATCGGCATGACCCTCGGCGCCGCCGAAGAGCTCATCGACTCTGATCCGGCGGCCGCCAAGGCCCTGATCGCCAAGGTACGCGAGGCGTCCGCCGCCTCCCTGGTCGAGCTGCGGCACCTCGTGCGCGGCATCCACCCGCCCGTGCTCGCCGAGCGCGGCCTCGGCGACGCGGTCCGGGCGCTGGCCCTCGACAGCCCGCTGAAGGTCTCGGTCAACGTCGACCTGCCGGCCCGCCCCGAGGCCCCGGTCGAGTCCGCCGTCTACTTCGTGGTCAGCGAACTGCTCACCAACGCCAGCAGGCACGGCGGCGGGCGTCATGTCGCGGTGGACATCAGCCGGCGCGGTCCCGCCCTGCGCATCACGGTCATCGACGACGGTCAGGGCGGCGCCGACCCTTCGCGTGGCAGCGGCCTGCGCGGCATCGAGCGGCGGGTGGCCGCGTTCGACGGCGTGCTGGCGCTGTACAGCCCAGTGGGAGGTCCGACCACGGCCAGCGTCGACATCCCTCGCGCCTTCGCCGGGCACGCCGCGTGCCGCGTCACCCTGCCGCCCTGGAAACACAGGCTGATGGCCGTGTGCTGGGGCATGATGTGGCTACCGTTGTTCCCGCAAGGCCTCGTCGCGGCGGGTTTCAAGATCTTCGATGCCGATGAGCGCAGCTGGTTCCTCGCGCTCTACCTGCCCGAAGTGTTCCAGTGGCCCGCCATCATCGGCATGATCGTGCTCGGAGTCGCCATGGCCGTCACCGCCTACAGCCTCACCCAGGAGATCAAGAGGGCCGAGGCTGGAGCGGCCGCGTGAGGGTCGTCCTGGCCGAAGATCTCTATCTCCTTCGCGACGGCCTGGTCCGCCTGCTGCAGGCCCACGGGTTCGAGATCGTCGCGGCGGTCGAGTCGGGGCCCGAGCTGCTCAGGGCCCTGCTCGACGAGCGTCCCGAGGTCGCCGTGGTCGACGTGCGGCTGCCGCCGACCTTCACCGACGAGGGGTTGCAGGCGGCGCTGGCGGCCCGCCGCTCCATCCCCGGCCTGCCGGTGCTCGTCCTGTCCCAGCACGTCGAGCAGCTCTACGCCAGAGAGCTCCTCGCCGACGGCACGGGCGGGGTGGGTTATCTGCTCAAAGACCGCGTCTTCAACTCCGCGCAGTTCATCGACGCGGTTCGGCGGGTGGCAGGGGGCGGCACCGCCATGGATCCCGATGTCATCGCCAAGCTGCTGGCCAGCAACGCCCGCCATGAGCCGCTGGGCCGGCTCAGCCCGCGCGAGCGTGAGGTGCTCGAGCTTATGGCCGAGGGCAGGTCGAACGCCGCCATCGCGCAACGCCTGTTCCTCAGCGAGAGCGCAGTGGCCAAGCACACCGCGAACATCTTCGCCAAGCTCGATCTGGCCGTGTCCGACGACGACAACCGCCGCGTCCTCGCCGTTCTCGCCTACCTCAACGGCACCCGAGCCTGACCCCTCGACACGCGGGGAGCGGGGCCCAGGCTGAGCCGAGGCGGTGCTTGTTCAGGTGGTTCGGGCAGGTCAGGGGGCGCCGATGGTGATCGGTCGGGTGTGGGTCCTTAGAGAAAAGGGAAGTACGCCCAAGTTGGGCGGGGGTGATGGTGCTTGCTCAACGGGTAAATGTCCCACCCAGGCGCTACCTTGCTGGAAAGCAGACGTGAGCGAAGGGGATGGATCAGGGTGAAGTTCCAGGTGAACCGCGATGTCCTCGCCGACGCGGTGGCGTGGAGCGCCCGGACGCTGCCGGGCCGTCCTGCGATGCCCGTCCTGTCCGGCATCCTGCTGGAGGCGCTCGACGACAGCCTCACGCTCTCGGTGTTCGACTACGACGTCTCGGCCCGCGCCGTGATCGACGCCGAGGTCGCCGAGCCGGGCAAGGTCCTGATCCCCGGCCGGGTGCTGGCCGAGATCACCCGCAGCCTGCCGGGGGAGCCCGTGCAGATCGTCACCTCCGGCGCCGAGGCCGTGCTCACCTGCGGCGGCGCCGAGTTCGGCCTGCTCACCCTTCCGGTGGAGGACTTCCCCACGCTCCCCGCCATGCCGCCCAGGGCCGGCGCGGTCGGGGGCGGCGTCTTCGCCGCGGCCGTCGCCCAGGTGGCGGTGGCCGCCAGCCGCGACCTGACCCTCCCCATGCTCACGGGCATCCGCATGGACATCGACGGCGCCAACGTCTCCCTGGCGGCCACCGACCGTTACCGCATCGCGGCCCGCGACTTCCTGTGGCACTCCGAGGAGCCCGACCAGCGGGCCGCGGTCATGGTGCCCGCCCGGGTCATGGTGGAGGTGGGCCGCTCCCTGCGCGCCGGGGAGGTGTCGATCGGCTTCGACGCGGGAGTCGCCGGGTTCGAGTGCGCGGGGCGCACGACCACCGTCCGCCTGCTGGACGAGCAGTTCATCGACTACCGGGCGCGCCTCGCCGAGACCTGGGCGATCCGCGCCGATGTCACGGTGGCGCCTTTCGTCGAGGCCATCAAGCGCGTCGCCCTGGTCGCCGAACGGCACACCGCGATCAGGCTGTCGTTCACGCAGGGGCAGGTGCTGGTGCAGGCCGGCGGCGGCGAGATCGGCCGGGGCGCCGAGGCGGTGGCCGCCGATCTGGAAGGCGACGACATCCAGATCGCCTTCCAGCCGCACTACCTGCTCGACGGGCTGGCCGGGGTGGAGACCGAGAAGGCGAGCATCCACATGGCCTCGCCCACCCGGCCGTCCCTGATCACCGACGAGGGCGACGACCCTGCGTTCCGCTATCTGGTGATGTCGCTGCGCCTGGCCTGAGGCCGGCCGGCGGGCCGGACTTCTGGGCCGAGGCCCCTTGCCACCGACCAGGGCGATGACCCGGCGTTCCGGTATTGAGTGAGGTCACGCGCCTGCCCCGAGGCAGGCTGGGGCCGGCCTTGGGGGCGGCGGTCAGTCGAGAAGTTCGGGGGTCTCGGTGAGGGCGATCGCGATGTGCTCCATGCACGCGTGTCCCGCGCGCTCGGCGGCGGCGGCGTCACCGGAGGCGATGGCACGGGCGATGGCGTCGTGCGGGATATGGCCGTTCTGCAGGGGCGCGCCCGCGGCGGCGATGCTGGCGCGCAGCGCCGCGGAGAAGTCCTTGTACAGCTCGATCAGCACGCGGTTGTGCGTGGCCTCGACCACCGAGACGTGGAAGGCCAGGTCGGCCTCCACGAAGGCGTCGACCTCGCCCTCAGCCCACGCCTCCTCGCGGCGGAGCAGAGCGGCCTCGATCAGCTCGATGTCGCCCTCGGTGCGGCGGACGGCCGCGAGCCGGGCGGCCTCGACCTCGAGCGCGCGGCGCACCTCGAGGATCTCCAGATGCTCGGCGGTCCGCAGGCGCCGCGCCATGGCCCCTGAGAGCTCGCTGGTGGCGCGCACGTACGTGCCGTCACCCTGGCGGCATTCGAGCAGCCCGGCATGGGTGAGCGCGCGCACCGCCTCCCGCACGGTGTTGCGGCCGACGCCGAGCTGCTCAGCGAGGACGGTCTCCGTAGGGATCTTGGCGTTGAGATGCCAGGACCCAGATGTGATCTGCTCTTTGAGCTGCTCGATCACCTGGTCGACGAGGGAAGCCCGCTGCGCCGTACGCAGACTCACAGTCTGCCTCCTCCGGGTAACCAATCATCCTACGAGTCAATGATTGGTCGACCTTATTTATTCCAGGGCCCCGCGGCCAAATCCGGGGCCCTGGTTGGAGGCCTACCGTGCGAAGACCGTCGCGGTGACGGCGCCGGCCACGGTCGACCTGACCCCGACCGCTTCGAGTGCCTTACGATACGCGCGCGTCTGCCGCCCGCGGTCACCGGCCTTGCCCCACAGGTCGCCGAGCTCACGCCAGACCTCGGCGATCTCGCGGTCGCGGACCGCGCCCGAGGACGGCACCGCGACCAGGACGTCGCCCGCGCGCTCAAGGTGGCCCCTGACCGCGTCGTCGGACCGTGCCAAAGCACTTTCGGCGAGCACAAGGTGGGCCGAGGCCCTCATGGTGCGGGGCTCGTCGGCGAACAGCTCCAGCGCCTTGGCAGCCAGCTCGTCGGCGCCGCGGCCGTCCCCGGACCGCAGGTGCACCCGGGCGAGAACGACCAGGCTGTGCGCGTACTCCACCGACTCGGCGGGCAGCACGGAGAAGACCTCCGCGGCGCGGGAGACCAGCGCGTCGGAGTGCTCCCTGCTGGACCGCGCGGCGGAGATCTCGGCCCAGCGCATGGCGATCTTCGCCATCTGGACCGCGACGCGGGCGGGCCGCCCGGCCGACAGCGCGTCGTCGGCGAACTGCACCGCGAGCGCGGAGTCCTCGCCCTCGGCGGCCGACACGCTGGCCTGCCAGAGCGAGAGGATCTCGGTCGTGCGGTCGTCCGGCACCGGCACGCCCGTGACCTCGAGCACGTGCTCGACGTACGAGAGCCCGATCTCGGCGTCGGCGAGCGCCGCGGCCAGGTCGACCGACACCTCGCCGTGGAACAGTGACAGTTGTGTCACCTGCTCCAGCGCCTTGGCGCCGAGGTCGCGGGCGCGCATGATGTCGCCGGCCTTGTGGTAGCACCGGCACAGCGCGACCGTGAGTGGAAGGTCGGCCAGCCGCTCGGGGTGCGCGGCGGCCTCGCGGCGAAGCCGCTCGTACGCCTCGACCGCGCGGCCGAGCTTGCCCTGCGCCTCCAACGCACGCGCACGGCCGAGCCGTGCGTGCGCGGCGAGCAGCGCGTTGTCCTCTCCGGCGGCCTTGACGATGTCACCGAAGCGGTCGGCGGCGAGGGCCGCGTCCCCGTGGTGGAGCTCCAGCTCGGCATGGCGCAGGCCGAGCTCGGTGTCGATGCGCTGGCGCGGTTCGATCCCGTGGAGCAGGAACTCGGTGGTGCATCCAAGGCGCTCCGCGAGAAGGCGGGCGACCACCGGCGTCGGCGTGCGCTTGCCGGACTCGATGAGTGAGACATAACTGTCGGAGAGGTCGGGTCCGGCCAGCTGGGCCTGAGACATACGCCTGCTCAGACGCAGCCCGCGGACGCGATCACCGATGGTTCCCTGACTCGGCATGTGATCTCTTAAGGCGATGTTATGGTCAATGGTCTCGCCATGATGGCACGAAGCAGCCGAATCGGGTATACCCACGTCAAGAATCCCGAGGGGCAAGTCTGTCTCACCCCTCGGGATTCAGGACGAACCCGGACTAATCGTCGTCGTCAGAACTGGGAAAGAGCATCTGGCAAACCTCGAGGTACAAGGTCTCCGGATACGGAATGAAGGGGACGGTCGAGAGCGCCTGATCCTGACCGGCGGACTCCAGGACGAACTCGCCGTAACCGAGCATGCGGCCGAGCAATGAGCGCTGGAAGCTCATGTCGGTCACCTTGCCGAGTGGCATCATCGCCACCCGGCGAGTGATCAAACCGGTGGTAAGGAGCATGCGTTTGGACGTCACCACGAAGTAGTCGACGGACCACTCGGCCACTTTCCACACGAAGCGAATGAGTAAGAGAAGCCACGCCCACCAGACGATCACCAATGCCTGGGCTCCTTGGTTCTCGCCCAGCCACTTGCTCAGCAGCCCCGCCAGGACCAGGCCGCCGAAGACCTCGGCGACCGGTCGCAGCAGCACGGCCGGGTGGCGCCGCACCATGATGACCTGGTGTTCGTGGGGCAGAAGGTAACGATTGACCGACGACGGAGCAGAGTCCCCGTGGGTCACAAGTCTCATGTCAGCTTCGCGACGAATAGCGCCAGCGAATCCGCGGCGTTCACCACAGTGTCCATTGCTCCTCTGACCGCGCTAGCCGCGTCAGCCGGTCTGGTGAACAGGTAGAAAGCCACAAACGCGATGGCTGCGTACGTTAGAACCTTCTTGACCTGCACTGCCGCCTCCGTTAACCAACTCACCCACTGCACCCACCGTATACATTACCCAGCTGATTCGCTCGGTAAAGGCATCCCGACCCCACAGTCTTTAGGGGTCTGGATGTGACCTGCGTCACCCTTGCTCGCCGGCGACCGCGGCCAGCACCTGGAGGTGCTTGCGCGCGATGCGCTCGACGAGGCTCGGGTACGCGTAACCAGTGACCTCCATCGCGCCGTGGTGCGCCGCCTCTACGCAGCGTGTCACCGTCGCGGCGGGATGAACCCCGGCGAACTCGACCTTCAGCGCGGTCTCGACCTGTGTGTAGGCGTCAATATCCGGCAGTTGGTCCATCGCTCTCCCAGGTGTGCGTCCACGGCCCCGCGGGGGCCGGGAACACAGTGACATTGTCATCACTCTGTGTACCCTTCGAAACACAGTATGTAACGAAGGGTGTGTCAACCTGGGGACGAAGAAGGAAAAAGAATCAGACGACGCCGTACAGGCGGTCTCCCGCGTCGCCCAAGCCGGGGACGATATAACCGTGCTCGTTGAGCCGCTCGTCCAGGGCGGCGGTCACCACACGCACGGGGTTGCCCGAGTCGGTGAAGACCTGCTCCAGATATTGCAGCCCCTCGGGCGCGGCGAGCAGGCAGATGGCCGTGACGTCCTCGGCGCCGCGCTGGAACAGAAGCTGGATGGCCGCCGCGAGCGTGCCGCCGGTGGCGAGCATGGGGTCGAGCACGTAGCACTGGCGGCCCGAGAGGTCTTCGGGCAGCCGGGTGGCGTAGGTCTCGGCCTTGAGGGTGCCCTCGTCGCGGATCATGCCAAGAAAGCCGACCTCGGCCGTGGGCAGCAGGCGGGTCATGCCGTCGAGCATGCCGAGGCCCGCGCGCAAGATCGGCACGACCAGGGGCGCGGGCCGGGCGAGCCGCACGCCGTGGGCGGGCGCCACGGGGGTGGTGACCGTCGCGTCGGTGACCCGTACGTCACGCGTGGCCTCGTAGGCCAGCAGCGTCACCAGCTCGTCGGCGAGCCGCCGGAACGTGGGGGAGTCGGTGCGCACGTCCCTGAGAGCGGTCAGCTTGTGAGCGACCAGCGGGTGGTCAACGACGAGGGTCTTCATGGCTGCCAACGCTATCCTCTGCGCCCGGGTGAACGGTACGAGCGGTCCGGTAACCCCCATCACACCCCAAGCGGGTCGGGGGCGGCCGTTTTTGATCACAATTTGCCCGAGGGGCCAACGGGGCCCTAGTGATTCTGGGAGCATGGCAAACCGTGAGAACCGCGTCGGTAGGGTGAAGATGACAGACGTAGATGCTCTTGACTTCGCCATCGTGGTCTACCGCGAGGACGACCGCTGGGAAGCCGAGATGTTGCCGGTGGGTCTCACCGCGGACCTCCACGGGCTGATCCATGCTCTTCGGCAGCAGCCGAGCATGGGCGCCACGATTGGCCTGGTCGCCGTGGGGGATGACTTCTTCGTGGCATTAAGGGTGTTCGGCGAGCGCGTCGACGTCTTCCTGTCCGACATCACCGCGTCGTGGGACTGGCCGCTCGCCCAGCAGGTGCTGGAGTACCTCGACGTCCCCGTGCCGGAGGAGGAGGAGCTCGACATGGTCCTCCCGGCCGGAGACCTGTCGATCTTCGCCGATCTGGGCCTCGACGAGATGGAGCTGGGCGCCCTCTCCGGTGATCTCGAACTGCTTCCTGATGAGGTGCTCTCCAGCATCGCCGCGCGGCTGGGCTTCTCCCAGCCGTTTGAACGTGCCGTCGACTCAGCCATCGGCTGACCTCGGGAGCCCCGATCATGCCCTCGAGGCCAACACACAGCGCTCTGTTCGCCGCGGCCTTCGTCCGCACGCCCCAGGGGTGGAGCGGCGCCGAGGTCGATCTCACCAACGCTGAGATCGCCGACGACCTGGGCGACGCCGTCCAGGACGCTCTGGGGCTGAACGGCGAGGAGCTCGCCCTGCTCTGCGTCGAGGTGGAGGACGAATGGTTCGCGCTCGTCCGCTACGACGACGACGCCGAGCCGCGCGCCTTCCTCTCCGACGCCCACGCGGCGGCCGCTGACGGCCTCGGCGAGCTGTTCAACGAGCTGGCCGGGGTCGTCGTCCCCGACAAGGAGGCCGATCTCGGCGTCCGTCCCGCCGGCGACTTCGAGCTGCTCAGCGACCTCGGCGTCAGCGCTGAGGAGCTTTTGGAGCTGAGCATGGAGGAGGGGGTGCTTCCCGCCGACACCCTCTCGGTCATCGCCGAGAAGCTCTCCTTCGCCGATGAGCTCGACCGGCTGCACTAGCGCCTTCCCCCGCGCGGCTTCGCCGGCGGGCCCGCGGCCGTGAGCGATCCGGCGGAGGGCGAGTTCGAGACGCCCATGCGGCTCGCGCTCGAGCAGGCCGCGCTGGCCGGCGAGCGTGGCGAGGTGCCCGTGGGCGCCGTCGTCCTCGGGCCCGCGGGCGAGGTGCTCGCGGTGGCGGGCAACGACCGGGAGGCGAGCGCCGACCCGACCGCCCACGCCGAGGTGCTGGCCCTGCGCGCGGCGGCCCGCGTGCGCGGCGAGTGGCGGCTGAGCGGCTGCACCCTGGTGGTGACCCTGGAACCCTGCACCATGTGCGCGGGGGCGGCGGTGCTCGCCCGGGTGGACACGATCGTCTACGGGGCGGCCGACGAGAAGGCCGGCGCGGCGGGGTCGCTGTGGGACGTGGTGCGCGACCGGCGGCTGAACCACCGTCCCGAGGTGATCCTCGGGGTCCTCGCCGGGGACTGCGCGGCCGTTCTCCGGGACTTCTTCGCCGAGCGCCGCCACTGAAACCGGCATTTGGTGCATACCAGACGATGAGCGCGCGCGAACAGGGCCCTGGATCCGGTAGGCTGCTCGGCGGTGGAGTCGCCTAGTGGCCGAGGGCGCACGCCTCGAAAGCGTGTGATGGGGCAACCTATCCGTGGGTTCAAATCCCACCTCCACCGCCACCACGAAGGGCCCGCGCCGGGTGACCGGCCGCGGGCCCTTCGGCGTCACCGGGCCTACACCTCGTCGAACGGCTTGGCGTAGGCGAACGCGCCGCGCGTCGCCGGGGTGTAGGCGGCCAGCGGGCGCGCCTGGAAGTGGTCGCCCCAGGCCGCGACCGGCGGGACGACGCCGAGCTCGGCGGCCGGCCGGAAACCGAACCGCGGATAGTAGTCACGATGGCCCAGCAGCACGACGAGCGGTTCGTCGAGCGCGTCCGCCGCCGCCAGCACCGCGTGCATGAGCGCATGACCGACCCCCTGACGCTGATGGGCGGGCAGCACGCCGAGCGGCCCCAGTCCGAGCACGGGGGCGGAGTCCACGTGGGCCCGGCTGCAGACCACATGGCCAAGGACGGCGCCGTCCGCCCCTGTGGCGACCAGTGAGAGACGCGGCAGCCACGCCTCGCAGGCCCGCAGCTCGTCCACCAGGACGGCCTCCACGGTCGGTTCGCCGGGCGCTTCCGGCTTGGCGAACGCGGCGTTGTGCACTTCGCGGATGGCGGGGATGTCCGCCGGTACCTCGCGTCGGATCAGCATCCGCTCAGGCTGGCCGTGCCGGGACAGGGGTGTCAACGCGATTGTTCCGCGCCGGCCCGCGGACGGCCGCCAGGCTCGCGGATGGCCTCGTACGCGCCGGGCCGGCGGCTTCGGGGGCTCCGCGCCGCGTCATTCGGGCGCGGAGCCGCCGCGGGACTCCTCCAGTTCGAGAACCCGCGCGTGCAGGACCGAACGCTGGTGCAGGGCGGCCCGCAGCGCGCGGTGCAGCCCGTCCTCGAGGTAGAGCTCGCCGCGCCACTGCACCACATGGGGGAACAGGTCACCGTAGAAGGTCGAATCCTTGGCGAGCAGAGAGTGCAGGTCGAGCACCGCCTTCGTGGTCACCAGAGAGTCGAGCCTGACCTGCCGCGGCGGGATCTGGGCCCACTCTCGATGCGACAGGCCGTGCTCGGGGTACGGGCGGCCATCACCGACTGACTTGAAGATCACCCTATGTAGTTTAGGAGAGATTCCCTGTTTGCCTGCTTCAGCGGGTGCGCGGTGAAGCCCTGATCAGGTCAGATGCCTCCGGAGAAGGTGTCGCACTTGGCGGGGTCGCCCGAGTCGTAGCCGGTGCTGAACCACTTGGTCCGCTGCTCGGCGGTGCCGTGAGTGAAGGACTCCGGGTCGACGCGGCCCTGCGTCTTCTCCTGGATGCGGTCGTCGCCGACGGCGGCCGCGGCGTCGAGCGCTTCCTGGATGTCGGTCTGGGTGAAGGGCTTCTCGTAGAAACCGGTGTCCACGGCGTTCTTCGCCCAAACGCCGCCATAGCAGTCGGCCTGGAGTTCCAGCCGGACCGAGGCGCTGTCGGCGCCCTGGCTGTTCCCCCCGACGCGCTCCATGGTGCCCAGCAGGTCCTGGACGTGATGGCCGTACTCGTGGGCGATGACGTACGCCTGGGCGAACGGGCCACCCTTCGCACCGAACTTGCTCTGCAACTCGTCGAAGAAGCTCAGGTCCAGGTAGACGTGCTTGTCGCTCGGGCAGTAGAACGGCCCCACCTGCGAGGTGGCCTGACCGCACCCGGTGTCCACCGCCTGGGAGAACAGAACGGTCTTCGCGGGCGTGTAGGTGCCGGTGCCGCTCTGCCCGAACGCGTCCTTCCAGTACGCCTGGATGCTGTTCACCACGCCCACGACTCGGCAGTTCTCCGACTGGTCGGCGTCGGAGCCCTTCTTGCACTCTTGGGACAGGTCGGAGGTCGGCTGGACGCCCGTGGTGTCCCCACCGCCGTCCCTGCCGGTTATGTCGCCGGGATTGATCCCGAATATCAGCGCGGCGATGAGGGCGATGATGCCCGCCGCGCCTCCTCCGATGGCGAGCCCGCCACCGGGGATCCCGCCTCCGCCACCACGGTTCTCGACCTGTGAGGCGTCGAGGTCGACATCGTCACGGAAGTCCATCGGCCCGTCTTCCCTTTGTCTCGGTCCTCGGGGTGTCGGCCACTCCGCTGCCCCGCAGAGAAACGATCATGCATGATCGCGGGTACACGCACGTCACGCCGTGCGCCGGTGACCCCCGTCATCGATGGCGGCGCCTTCGGCCAAGCCCGTCACCGCTGAATGCCAACGGAAGGCCGTGATCGGCTTCACCCGGGCACCGGTTACGGGATCTTCGTCCTGAAGCGGGCTAGCGTGCTGATCGACGATCACTGCTGGTGATACGGAGGTCACCTTGGGTGCGAGAAACGAGGTGCCGCCCCCTCGTCGCGAAGAAGCGCACTGGACGCACGAGGACACGCGGTGCTCCGGTTCCGACGGCGGGCCGTACCCGGGACGTGAGGACGCGCCGGACCCGGTTCGCGATGACGTGCCGGACTTCGTCCGCGATGACGTGCCCCCTCCGGCCTACTTCCTGCGCAGCCTTCCCGCCATGCCGGTGACCGCGTGGCTCAGGGCCTGGGCGACGTCCCTCGGCCCGTTCGCCGCCGGACTGGTGCTCGCGTTCGCGATGGGCGCGGGTGTTGCGCTGGGCCTGCACCCGGCCTGCGGCGGCGCCGCCGTCCCGCACGCCCGGGTCTCATCCGCCGGCCACTGAAGCCCCCACCGGCCGGTCACTGACCAACAGGAGGATGACCACGGGGTGGTCACGTGCTCGTGACGAGGCGATAGCCGAGGTCGAGGGTGTCGGCGTCGAGGAGATCCTCGTGTCGTTCATGCCAGCGTCGAGTGGTGAGATCGATATCGAGACGCCGCATCGCGCGCCCGACAAGGCGCTGGTCCAGCCTGGCCAGGGCGGAGATGGCGGCGCGAACGTGGGGGTCGAGGTAGTGGTGCGGCCGGCTCCAGTACGCGCCCAGGAACCCGTCCGTGCAGTCGGCCGGCACCGGCACGGGGATGACGCTCACTCGTGCGCCCTCGCGCCGGAACCAACTCTCGACGACGTCGAGACAGGCGAGTCCGGCCTCCGCTTCGGCGATCTGCGGGAGGTACTCATCGACCAGCCAGAATCGTGCGGTGACGGCGGGGTCCCAAGTGAGGACGACCTGCCGGTCGGACACTCGGCGCAGCTCGGCGAGGCCGGCGGCCACGTCGGTCCAATGGTGGACGGTGAGGATGGCCATCGCGGCGTCGAACGACTTGTCACGGACCGGGAGGGACTCGGCGTACCCCTGGATGACCGGCGCCGAGCCGGGGGGACGCTGGCTTATCATCACCGCCGACGGCTCCACGGCGGTGACCTGCCGGCTGCGGGGCTCGTAGGAGCCGCTTCCGGCGCCCACATTGATCACCGTCGCGGCGGAGCCCAAGGCCCGGTCGATCTGGCCGGCGATGCGAGGGTCGGGGCGGCGGTGGCGCGAGTAGCCAAGGCCGATCGTCTCGTACGGGTTGGCGTTCCCCATCCTCGTCGCTCCTCTCCGTTGGCGGGATCGACGTTATCTCGTCGACCGCTTACGGCTGTCCGCGGCGTCTCCTCGCCTGGGTCTGCGGCCGTTGAACCGCTCGCCTGACATCGCAGCCTCACTGCGCCGGCTTGTCGCGGCTGTGGTCCCGGCGCCTACCGGATGTACCGCGGAACCGTCATGCCCAGTCGGACGCCTGACTGGGGCCCGAACGCACGTAGGGCCCGGGTTGGATCGACCCGGGCCCTACGTGTTCTTGCTGCTCAACCAAGCGCGGAGGATAGGAGATTCGAACTCCTGAGGGGTTGCCCCCAACACGCTTTCCAAGTCTGCGGATCTTCGTACATGCCTGTTCGCCCAGGTCCCTGAGCTGGTAGAGGGGTCTCGGAAGTACGCTCCCGTACGGGCCTGAACGACGGTGAACTGAGACCCCAACTGCGACCCCCACGGCCGCCTGCGGCCAACGCACGGAATGAATCATGGAATAATTGACAGCGGTTCTGCAACCTGCCATGCTGCTCCGCATGGAGACTGCTGAACCCCTCGACCGAGCGGCGTGCGCCGATGCGCTCAAGCCTCATATGGCTGAACTGGACGAGTGCTTTCGCCGCGCTTGGAAGCGGTGGGTCAAGTGGCTGGGCAACCTTGAAGGGTCCCCGGCCGACATCCACCCCCGGACCAGGGCTAACATCGTGTACGACTTCGTCGTTGCGGAGGGCAAGGCCCGGTTCCTCGGCGTTGAGGGGGTCCGGATTCGGCAGCAGCGTGGATTTCTGGTCATCCACTTCAACGACCGCATCGCTCTTCGCTTCAAGAAGTTCCGAAACCGGTCTCTCAAGACAAGTGGAATAAATACCAAACAAGCTATGCTTTTCGATGCTCAAACCCTGGAGCTTGACATAAAGCTTCAGCCGATGACGCATCTGGTCGCGGGATATCTATTGGATGAACTCGCGCTGGACATCAATAAGCTCGCGGTCACGTGTATCATGAATGGTAAGCATTTCTGGGCGCCAATCGAGATCATCGCAGCTCCTGTGGGTGCCAAAGTTGGAGCGATGCCGACACGAACCGGCACTCTCAAGTCGAAGGTCCGGAGCGCTCGAAAGAAGAAGAAGGCAGGCGATGAAGAATGAGCATGAATCCGCGCATGCTCACGCTTGCGCGGGAGGCTAGAGGTCTAACTCAAATCGAGTTGGCACAACTTACAGGAATTGTGCAGTCCAGTCTGAGTAAGGCTGAGACCGGTCTGCGACAACTACGTGAGGATGAAGTAGTCAGTCTGGCGCGAACGTTGCGGGTAACGCCAGATCTCCTCTGCTGGCCTGACGACGTGTACGGCTTCGGCAGTGCAAGTTTCTTCCATCGCAAACAGCAGAGTCTTTCTCAAAAGAGCCTCCGCGCGATACAGGCACGAGTCAACTTGCTGCGCATGCGTATTCAACGCCTCATGCAGGGCATCGACATCGAGGCGCCCCTTGTCATTCCGCACCTTGACGTTGAGGAGATCGGAGGAGCGGCCGAAGCGGCGCGCCGAATCCGAGCTGCTTGGCGTATTCCTATGGGACCGCTTGACAACCTAGTGGATATTGTGGAAGCGGCCGGTGGGGTAGTGGTTCGGCGAGATTTTCACACGCACAGGATAAATGCCATCAGTGTTTGGCATCCTGCGTCTGCCCCACTCTTCGTTCTCAACTCTTTCTTGAGTCCGGAGCGTCAACGATTTGTCCTTGCGCATGAACTCGGGCATATGGTTATGCATGAGGGTGAGCCGCCGCGAGAAGAGGCCGAGCGCGAGGCCGACGGGTTCGCCGAAGAACTACTGATGCCGGCTGCGGAAATCATAGCCGACCTTGATGGCATCGATGTAGCCAAGGCTGCTGCGCTCAAGCCGTACTGGCGGGTGCCGATGCAGTCACTCATTCTTCGCGCAGAGCACCTCGATGTGATAACCCCGGGTAGATGTCGCAGCTTGCATGCGTACATGAACAAAATGGGTTATCTCATCAATGAACCTGCCCCTCTTGAGCGCGAAGAGCCGCAAGTACTTAAGGAAATACTCCATATTCACCTGACGGAGCATGGCTATACGGAAGCTGAACTAGCTGCCTCGCTTGGGATGTTGCAGGAAGATCTCTTCGACGATCTCCCTTCGCTCAGCTCTCGCGGCCTTCGCGTAGTGCGATGAAACAGTGATATTGCTCGGGGGGCATGAGGGCTCGTGCGCCTTCTGCCCCCGGCCGGTCCGATAGCTTCGGAATAAATATTAGCGTTCTTCGCCAGCGTCCCGCACTCGTGCGGCGGTCTCGGAACTGACGCGGTCTGTTGAGTCGGATATCTCGCGAAGGGCTTCAGTAAGCCGCGCGACCTCCCGTGAGGCTTCGTGGGCATCCGAGATGCTACGCACGGCCGTAGCCGCCTCCTGATACGCCCGGGTAAGCGCCACGATCGCGGCGTCCATGCGTCCGTTCGTGTCAGTTGTACGGATTTTGCCTTCGTGTCCGGGGTGCTGTGGGTCGATTTCCGTGGAGTTGACGAACTGGCGGGGGCCGATGAAGCGCGCGGTTACCAGCAAGCCGGCTTCATGGGAGACCTCGCCGGCGTGGCTGGCCGAAGCATCCTCAATCACCCATGGCGTGATGTTCCGTTCGAAGGCATCGGCCGCGGTCTTCAGAACGCAGCTCTCTGTGGCGATTCCGCATACGTAGATGTCGGTCCATCCTCGCTCGGCGACAAGAGCTTGCCCCTCTTCGTTGAAGAGGCTGTATATGGTCTTGTCGATCACTGCCGTCGCCTTCGGCAGGTATGGCTGCAACTCGGGAACGATGTCGATATCGGGCGATGCCATAAGCTTGGACCACGCGAAGAGTCGCTGAAAGATGCTTCCCTCGTGATTCAGGTAGCGAGTAAAGACAACATCGCCGCCTGCCGCCTGCCAGCGTTCGACAAGATCCGTGATGATTGGAACGACGTGGGCCGATGCCTCGCGTACGAACCCGTTCTGAACGTCAACGACCGCCAGGACTGCCGATCTGCTGAGCACTGACCTTACCCCTCACTCGTTTCGCGAAGTATATCTATGGCCTGCGAGAGATGGCCGGGCAGGCCACTGGTGTCGAGAATCGCGGCTCGCATAAACCGGTGCTGATCGGTCTCCTGAGGGCGAGGATTTGTCAAACGGGAGCGTACTCCGCGTAAAAACCGCCAACCGTACTCCGCCGGTACGGTGGGGTCGCGCCCCTGTTCGATCTGCTCATTGATATGGGCACAATAGGCCCAGATGGCTTGCGTTGCCAACTCGGTCGACACCAGCTCGTCTTCCGCTAACGAGCGTTGTGGCGCTGTTGGTGAGTAGACGACACCTGACCAAGATGCGTAGCCAAGAGAGATGCCCTTGACACCGAAGGAAATCATCTCTGGGTAATCGAAGCCTTCTGCTAGTAAGGATCGCTCTACTAGCTCGGCATGTGCGAGAGAATTCTCTGATGTCTCCGGATCGCGTGCAAGTAGGGTCTTCGGAAAGCATATAATCCGTAAGGCTGTGTCAATTTGGTGTGCTGGCCATATGGGTGAGTGAACCCAGTAGAGGCTCAGCACATATGCTGCTTCAGCTTCGGCTTGCACAAGGTCGGATATGTAGCGAGATGCCCAGGCAAGGTTTTCAGCGTAGGTGCGCCTTCTCCATACCGCGAGATGCGCAATGTTCGGTAAATCGAGGTCTTCGACAAGATGGAAAATGGCGACGCCGAACGGCCAGACATGCAGACGGCATAAGCCTTCGTCGTGCGTGACTTCACGTGCCATGCAACCGAGTCCGTGGTGCGACGTGCCAGGTGTCACTAGCGCTCTGGCCGCCAGGTCCGCCACCCGTTCGGCGCCGATGTACACGGCGATGAACTTGTGAGAGCGGACGCCGTAGCGTTCCCCGGCTTCCGCGAGGGGCACCACCTCACCGAATAGCTCGTGAGCCGTTGCGTTGTAGGCGGCGCAGTACAGCTCAACGTAGAGCGGGTCACGGCAGAGCGCCAGGCCACTCTCGTGGCGATAGAGAGCCTTCTCCAGCGCCTCCAGTTCAGGCGTACCTAGGCCGCGGGCTTCGCCGATGCGCTGGAATTCGCGGGCTGCGCGCCGACGGCTCCATCCCAGCGATTCGCGCCTGGATATCAGGACATGGTTGGGCGCCCGGCGCCGGCCGTTGCTGGCTTGTCCAGTCCCTTCGGACATGCCCCACGTCCCTTCGCGTCCGTATCCGTCATCTAGTTCTGGGCGGGCTTCATCGCGACTCTTGAGATGTGACCAAGCAAACTAGATCACCCCCGATCAGACAGGCGATCTTCGATCGCGTCCACCCTGCGGCGAAGCGCAGCCAACTCCCTTGCGAGATCAGCGATGGCCGCGCTGCCAGCGTCGTCGCGGCTGGTTTCTGCTTGCGACTCGGCGGCGACTTGGCTCAGGTAGTCATCGGGGAAGCCGAGTGCTCTGGAGATTGCGGCGAGGGTGTTCCTGTTCCGCCGCCGGTCTACGCCCTGCTGAACCTGCCGGATCGTCATCGGAGCGACCTTCGACCGTTCGATGAGTTCTCGCTGCGTCATACCTAGATCGGCCATCCGATCATTGACGACCTTCGCCACCGCCGCCCAGTCTGCCACGCGTAATGCCCTCCTGCCTGGGCTAACCCAACACCCGTACTGATCACAGCGTAGCCAACGCTCGCGCTATTGACAGCGTCACGGAGTGCGCTAATACTAGCGCTAGAAATAGCTCCAGCCGGAAGACTAGGGAAGGCGACGAAGTCGCGCGCCAACGGGCTGGGCATTTGCCACTTCTCAACTGCATCCGGGTCACCGCCTCCCACCGAAAAGGCGGCCTGCGTAGGCGACTGACCTGCGCATTCGTAGCTCTTCCTCCCGTCTGTCCTCTCTGACCTGACGTCAGCCCGAAAGGGGAGATCCACACGTGTATTCCGACCGTCGGCCGCTGCGCCGCTTCCTGCTGGTCCTGGTGGCCGGCTTCGCGCTGGTCTTCGTCGTACGGCAGCCCGACAAGGCGGCCACCCTCGCCACGAGCGCCTTCAACGGGCTGATGACGGTGACCGACGCGCTGGCGTCCTTCGCCGGCAACCTCGGCTAATCGTGGCTGCGACGCCATGTCTGCCGTTGAGATCGTTTCGTTCGGCTACCTCCACGGTGAGCCGCCACCCGCGCACCTGACCATCGACCTTCGGCACCACTTCAAGGACCCGCACGTCTCGCCTGAGCTGCGCTACCTGACCGCCCGCGATGAGCCGGTGCGCGCCACGGTGCTGGGCACGCCCGGCATCGCCGATCTTCTGGAGGCCACCGCCACCGCGGTGGCCGCGTTCCTGACCGGCCCGAGTGCCGGCACCGTCACCGTGGCCGACGGGTGCGCCGGCGGGCGGCACCGTGCCCCGGTCTTCGCCGAGCACCTGGCCCGCCGGCTCCGCGGGGACGGCCTATCGGTCACCTTGCACCACCGCGACCTGGACAAGCCCGTCGTCCAGCGCTGACACCCGTTCATCCCGGGGGCGGCCCCAATCCGCCAAGACACGAGCCGCCCCCTTCGACTCCTGGCAAAGGAGCACCATCATCATGACCCACCAATCCAGCGCGCCGCCACGAGCCGAAAGGCCGGCGCCGACGCGGGACCGCGGGGCGCTGATCCTGCTGGCCACCGTCACCGCGCGCATGCCGCGCCACCTCGCCGAGGAGGCCGCGTGCGTGCTCGATCCGGAGTTACACACCGGCCCGGATGTGTTCGCCAAGGAGTCGGCCGAGGAGCGGGCGGCCCGTGAGCAGGTGGCCCGCGAGGTATGCGCGGACTGCCCGGTGTGGGCCTCGTGCCTGTTCTACGCCCTGGACGAGCGCCCGCAGGCGGGGGTGTGGGCGGGCCTGACCGCCGAAGAGATCGCCGCCCTGCCCGGCCGCGCCGCCGACGGCGCGGTGTGGTCACCGGGGGAGGTGGCCTGATGACCCTCGCGCCTCCCCGCTTCGCCGAGGCCCCCGAAGACGTCGCCGACCTGCCGGGGCTGGCCAAGCTGATCTGCGCACTGCGTCACAGCGCGCGCCTGCCCGGCCTGCTGGTCCACATCACCCCTGAGCTGGAGGACAACGCCGAGGCCCTGGCCGTTCGCTGCGACCGCACCCCGCGCATCGACCTGGGAACGGGTCTGCTGGGCGAGGGCGACGCGCTGTATGGGGTGCTGGCCCACGAGATCGCCCATCACGCTCTGGGACACGGTGTGGCCGCACCGTTTTGGCGTCGCCCGTCCTGGTGGGCCAGAGCCGCGCTGCTGGCCGGTCTGATCGTCCACCTGCCGGTGCTGCTGCTGGGCGTGCTGGGTTGCCTGGTGGTGGCCGTGCATGCGGCCGGTGTCCGCCGGGCGCGGCTGGAGGAGTTCGACGCCGACTTCCACGCCGTGCTGCTGCTGGACGCCGCCGGGCTGCCCGGCCGGCGCCTGATGGCCGCGGCGCTGGCCGACCTGATCGACCTGCCCGCCGGGTACCGGTTGATCGGCTGGCTGCTGGACGACCATCCCAGTGCCAAGGCCCGGCGCCGGCTGCTGGCCACCGGCCGGCGGGCGCGTCGGCTGCGCTGGGCGCTGCTCTGGCAGCGCACCCACGCCCCCGCCCCGGCCCGCGGAGTGTCGTGCTCGTCCTGCGGGCTGAGCCACCCGCCCGGCACCCGGGGAGGGGCGCGATGAGCCGCATACGCGCCCGGTTCTGGGACCCCACAGGGGCGCGGCACGGCATTCCCACCTGGCCGTGGCGGATGGCGCCGCCGCACCTGCGCACGCTGCGCCAGCTCGCCGCCGAAGGGCTACGCCCAGGCGGACAGGACGTGCAGGCGCAGATCATGTGGGCCTCGCGTCGGCACGGCGCCCCGGGGGTGCGGGTGGCGTTCTTGTATGACGTGCGCCTCGCGCTGCCCAAGCGCACCGCCACCGCCCACCAACTGGAGGCGCTGGCCAAGGCGAACGCCGCACGCCGTACCTGTCCCACCTGCGGCATCGACGCCGGGTATGTGCTGCCGCGGCACCTGGGCGTCTGCCTGGACTGCGCCGGGGAGGTCGCGGCATGAACCTGCGCCTGATCGGCGAGCCCGCCGAAGTGACCGCGTTCGGCCGGGTCCAGTGCATGCGGTTCGCCGTCGCTCACGTTCGCGGC
Organism: Sphaerisporangium sp. NPDC004334; assembly: GCF_053602655.1. Taxonomy (NCBI): domain Bacteria; kingdom Bacillati; phylum Actinomycetota; class Actinomycetes; order Streptosporangiales; family Streptosporangiaceae; genus Sphaerisporangium; species Sphaerisporangium sp. NPDC004334. The sequence continues at coordinate 126,331 of NZ_JBSGDZ010000014.1, read as the reverse complement.
CTCTACCTCGTACGCCGCGGCGCCGGCCCGGCGATGGAGCCGCCCACCTGCTCATCAAGAAGGGACGCCCGATGACCGCCCCCGCTCCTCCTACCGCCTGCGCAGGGTCGGGCCCGCCGCAGACCGCAGGCATGACCCCTGCGGGTGGGCGTCGCGACTGGATCGCTGATGCCGGTATCGCGGTGGTGGCCGTGGCTGCGCTGATCTCCAGCGCCAGCGCGCTGACCGGCCTGGCCAAGCTCGCCGCCTGGGGTGATGAGCTGTCGCTGTTGCTGCCGCTGATGGTGGACGCCTACGGCATCACCTCCACCCGCATCTGGCTGTCAAAGGCCACGCGCTCACCGCGGGTGCGCCGGCACGCCGCCGGCAACGCGGTGGCCGCGATCGTGATGAGCGTGGTCGGCAACGTCGTCTACCACGCGATCCAGGCCAAGGCGCTTCAGGTGCCGTCCTGGGTGCTCGTGGTGGCGGTGTCGGTGGTGCCACCGGTCACCATCGGCCTGCTGTCGCACCTGGTGGCGCTGCGCTCAGGGGATCACGCCGAACCCGCGCCGCGCGGCGGCCCGTCCGGCACCCCGCCGACCACACCCGAGCCCGTACCGACTCCGACCGCCGTACGCATCGAGCGGCTGCCCCGTACCGACCCCGCCCCCGCTCCCGTACGGGAGGATCGGCGCGCGGTCGCCGCCCGTACGCCCGCCGCGGCGGATGCCGCCGCCTCCCGTACGGGTGTGGTGAATCTGGCCGCCGTACGGGACGGGGCGGGCGAGTCGGCCCGTACGGAGGTCAGGCCGGTGGATCGTGCGCGGTTCATCGCCGATCTCGTACGGGACATCCGCGCCGCCGCCGCGAACGGTGGTACCTGGGAGCCTGACTATCCCGTACTGGAGAAGGTGTCGGGGTATCGCCGCTCATGGTGTGAGAAGGCCGTACGGGAGGCCCGTGAGCAGGCCCGTACCGCCGATCACGCCCGCCCGGCCACACCGCACACCCCCGTCGCGCCGCCGGCCGTCCCCATGGCCGTCGCCGGCCGCGGCGCCGCGCCCGCCGAGGTGGCGCCGACGGGCGACAGCGGGCGGGAGGTGGCCCCGTGAGCCGCCACAAGCCCGACAAACGCCCGCTGAGCCACCATGCAGCCCAGGCCCCGTCACCGGCCGCTGCGGGCCGGCCGAAAGATCTGACCCGCCGACCGCATGAGGGCATCTCGCTGCGCTCGGGTTCGGCGGCAAAGCCGATCACCACGGCGCGGACGCTGCCCCCAACAGGCGCCCGTACGGGGCGCGGCCCCTTATGGCGAGAGGCGTGATGGCCATGACACGTACCGAATCGCCGGTGTACGTCATCACCGACGCCGCCGCGTCCCGTACGGCGCTGCCCGCCCGGCCTGCCATCCCGCTGTCCGTACGGCTGACGGTGCGGGCGGCGTCGGCGCTGGCCGTCCTGGCCCTGCTGCACCTGATCGTGCCCGTGTACGGCTGCCGGTGGTGGCTGTACGGGGCGGCGCTGATGTGGATCGCCTGGCCGCTGCTGCGCCCCGTACGGCAGATCGCCGGACACGTGCTGGGCGCTGCCGATGCGCTCATCGCCGCGGCGCTGGGCACCCGCCGGCTGGCCTACCTCACCGTGCTGCTGCGCCAGGCCGTACGCGACCCACGCGCCCCGGCCCGTGACGCTTCCTGCCCTCGAAAGGAGAGCTGCCCATGAGTACCCCTGACCCCTACGCCGGTCAGCAGGCCCCGCAGGACGCCGGCAGGTCTGGCCGTGGCCGGATTCCGGAGTTGTCGTCCATCCCGTGGGCCGGCCCGTCGGCGATCACCCAGTACGCCAAGGTCGGCCGCGACTTCGCCCGCGACCTGGGCGAGGAGTTCGCGCTCGGCGCCGATGAGTTGTATGCGGTGCTGGTCCGCAGCTTCAAGGGCCACCCGGTGCTGAGCGTGTTCGGCGGCCCCGACGTGCGGCTACGCGCCCGCCGGGTGGTCAAGCGGCTCCAGCGGGCCGCGGAGTTGCAGCGCGGGGCGGGGGTGGAGCTGGTGAAGTTCCACGCCCAGTTCCGCAAGGAGTTCGTTGAGGTGCTGCCTCAGGCCAAGCCGGAGCGGCGCCCGCAGTTCAACTGGAATGAGGACGTCTGATGGCCACGCGCACCCCTGCCACGACCCGGACCCCGGCCGGCGCGGACGCTGCGGCGCTGCCCGCGGTCCATGACTCCTCTTCCTGGGAGCAGGTGGCCACCCGCGAGGTGTCCAAGGCCCTGCTGTACTTCCCGCCCTGGCTGATCGGCGTCCTGCTGTTCGGCCTGGGCGCGGGGTTCCACTTCACCCTGCGCAGCGACGACCCGCAGACCGTGGCGTGGACGACCGCGCTGATCATCACGTGCGTGCTGGCGCTGACCGCGCTGACCTGGCGCCAGTCCCATGCCCGCAGCCTGTCGGGGCGGGCGCACACCACGCTGACCACCCTGGCGGGCGGGTTGTGGGTGTGCGCGGCCACCATCAACGGTCCGGCCACCACGGTCACCGGACGGCTGATTCTGATCGGCGGGGTGTCGTTCGCGTTGTCGTTCAACATCCGCACCGTGATCCGCGCCAAGCAGATCGACGTGGCCGGCGCCGCAGCCGACCCGCTGGGCTTCCTGTTCAACCGCGGCGCCGAGAAAGCCGGCATGGCCCAGGTGCAGGCACGCACCATCACCGCCACCCCCTACAAGGTGACCGGCGAAGTGCAGTTGCACGAGGGCAAGCAGATCGCCGATGACCTGCAAAAACGCGTCCCCTACGTCGAATCCGGGATCGGCCTGCCGCCGGGGTCGATCACCACCGCCCTGGACCCCGACGACGCCTCCAAGGCCACGATCACGATCTCCGACCCGCGTGTGATGAAGCACCCCATCCCGTGGGGCGGTCCCTCCCGCGTGGGGGCGTCGATCGCCGAACCGGTGCGCCCCGGCCTGTGGCAGGACCAAGACGAGATCGCGTACGTGATCGTGGGGCACCACGTGCAGATCATGGGCAAGACCGGTTCGGGCAAGTCCATCGGCGGCGCGTGGAACCTGCTAGCCGAGATCGTCACCCGTCGGGATGCGGCGGTGTTCGCCATCGACATCACCAAGGGAGAGCAGACCCTCGGCCCGCTCAAGGCCGCCCTGCACCGGCTGGAGACCACCCCCGAGGGCGCTCGCGCCCTGCTGCGCGACATCCAATCGCAGGTCAAGCCGCGCACCGACCTGCTGGCCTCGAAGAACTTGCAGAAGTGGGCGCCCGGGTGCGGTTTGACGTACTGGGTGCTGTGGCTGGAGGAGTTCCCCGACATCTACGACGCGCTACCTGACAAGGAGCAAGAGCAGTTCCTCAGCCTGATCAAGGCCATCCGCTCCGCGGGCGGCACGGTGGTGCTGTCGTTGCAGCGCAGCGACTGGACCCAGATGCCCACCATCGCCCGCGGCCAGCTCGCCAAGATGTGCTTCGGCGTCGATTCGGCCGCCGATGCCACCTTCGGGCTGTCGGAAGCCCAGCAGGACGCCGGATGCCGGCCCGAGCTGTGGAGCAACAAGCAGCCCGGCATGGCCTACCTGGACGCCCCGTCCATCCCCGAGGACCGGATCTCGATGCCGATGCGTACCTACGCCTGGGGCATCACCGCCGCCGGCGACTTCGATGACGAAGCGGCCAACGCGCAGATGCGGGCGCACGCCGCGGCTTTCCCCGCCGTTCACAAGCAGATCGACCCCATTACCGCCTCGCTGTCACGACTCGATCTGGCCGCGCTGGCCGCGCCCGCTCCGCTGCCCACCGGCCACCCGCCGGCCACACTCGATGAGCACGCCGACGACGCTCAGGACGACGTGGCCGCCGAGTACCTGCACAGCGACGACCCCGACCCCAGCGTTCAGGCCGGGATCGATGACGAGATCCCCGATCTGGAGGACGGGGAGCCGCCGCTGCGGTTCGCCCAGCCCGAACGGAAGATGAGCGCCGAGGAACGTGGCGCTGCGCTGATGGCGCACGTGCAGGACATGTGGGACGACGGCGCCCGCGACTTCTCCTCCGGCGACCTCAAGCCGCTGTGGGAGAGCACCGACATGTCCCGCGCCTGGGTGCAAAAGCAGCTCAAGCGCCTGCTTGCCGCCGGGATCCTGACCGGCTACGACGACGAGGCACAGCGCTACCTGATGGCCGACCGCCCCCAGGTCTGACCGGCCACGACCACCACCGTGGCACCCCGCCCGGGTGCCACGGGAGGGGGCTGGGGGAGAGAGTTACAGGCCAGACACCCTGCCACGCGTCGTGGCACCCCGCGTGGCACCCGCCGTGGCCCCCTGCTGGCACCCCGCGTGGCAGGGGCGTGGCCCCTCTCCTTCGCCCTTCGTGGCACCTGTGGCAGCAAGATCAAAAGCTTTCGCGGTGCGTCCCACGCGCAGCCGTGCGCGCGAGCCTGCCCGCCCACACCTCACACCCCATCCCGTGGAAGGGACAACCGACCATGACCCCGCTGCGGCTCAGCCCGCCCCAATGGCGCGTCCTGCGCTACCTGGCCACCTACAGCGCCACCGCGACCCGTACCGGCTTCCTGGCCAGGCGGGTGCAGGACATCACCGGCGCGGGTGACGCTTATCTCACCGGCCTGGCCGACCTCGGCCACATCACCGGCCGCCTGCATGGCGGCGATGACCAGCTCTATCCGATCATCATGCAAACCGTCCGCAACCCGCGGCTGCGCATCTGTCTCACCTCCTCGGGCAAGAGCGCCGCCGAGACCATCGAGGTTGCCTACCGCGCGCTGCACCACCTGCGCACCCACGCCCCGGCTCCGCTCACCCTCACCACGCTTCAGGATGACGCCGGGATCGGGCAGGACACCTTGACCGAGTTGGAAGCCCGGGGCTTCATCGAGGTCACCCCGATCTGCCCCGAGTGCGAAGAGCCGGCCGAACACGCAGCCCCGACCTCCTGGACCCCTGCCTGGGGCCGTGCGCCGTCGTGGTCGCACCTGGACGGAGAGCCGCTGTGCCCGGTGGTCGGAGCCAACGGCTACCAACCCGCCACCCCCACCACCACCGACCGCCAGGTCACCATCACCGGCTTCGGCCGCCGCTACACCGAGCCCCACACCAGCCAGGACCGGTCATGACCGGCGACCCGTCCATCCTATCGGCCCTGGCCACCCTCGCCGTCTGCGTGACCATGCTCGCGGTGCTCGCGCTGGCCCTGGTGGTGGCCTACCGGGTCAGCCTCAAACGCCACCCCTACACCCACTGCTGGCGCTGCCAAGGGACCGGAGAGCGCCGCAGCCGGCTGTTCGCCAACTCCTTCGGTCACTGCCCCGACTGCGAGGGCACCGGCCACCGCCCCCGCGCCGGTGCCCGCCTGCTCAACGTCCGCTGATCTCTCACCACCGTTCGCTGCCTCCAGTAATCCGCTGATGGAAGGAAGACCGCTCATGTCCGGCGAGACCACGATCACCATCATCGGCAACCTGACCGCCGACCCCGAACTGCGCTACACCCAGACCGGCACCGCCGTGGCCGGGTTCTCCATCGCCTCCAGTTCGCGCACCTACAACAAGCAGCTTGAGCAGTGGGAGGACGGCGAGGCGCTGTTCCTGCGCTGCTCGGCCTGGCGCGACCTCGGCGAACACGTCGCCGCCTCGCTGACCCGTGGTACCCGCGTCATCGCCTCCGGCCGGCTGTGCATGCGCACCTACGACACCACCGACGGCGAGCGCCGCACCGTCTACGAGATGACCGTGGACGAGATCGGCCCCTCCCTGCGCTTCGCCACCACCGAGGTGAAGAGGACAACCCGCACCCACAGCACCGCCAACGCCAACGGCGCCAGCGTCGGCGAGTCCGACCCCTGGCGCGTCTCCACCCCCGCTCCCGCGGGAGCCGGCGCCGGTGGTTCCGGCGGCTGGGCCGGCGACGAGCCGCCGTTCTAACCCGCCCCGCACCGGCCTATCCGCCCGCCCCGGGGCGGCACACCCACCGCCGCCCCGGGGCGGCACACCCACCGCCGCCCCGGGCTCCCCGGAAAGGAGACCACGCCCATGGTCAACGCCACCGCTGCCACCCCGGCCGGCGCGCAGGCTACGTTGTTCGCCCTCGACCCGAGCGCCGACGCCCCGGTGTCGGGAGTTCCCTACCTCGGCACCGACCCCGCCGCCAGTGACGCCGCGCTGGCCGGTGACGGCTACGGCTGGCTCGCCGCGGCACTGCCCGCCCCTACGGCGCCGCCCTGCTCCGCCTGCCACCGGCCGCAGATCCTCCCGACCTCGGCGCCGGTGCTGTGGACCTGCCCGCGCTGCCACCCGCTGGAGGCCCGATGACCCCGCCCCCGACCAGCCCGCCCGGCCACTATGTGCGCCGTCACGGCGGACGCACCCTGACCATCCACACCCCGGCCGGGTTCGACCCCCGCGCCTTCGCGACCTTCGCCGCCGGTGAGGAGGTCTTGGGGCTGGATGTGGAGACCAGCGCCATCAACGACAAGGGACCCCGCCAGTTCGACCCCGGCTTCACCGTGCGACTGGTCCAGTTCGCCGACACCTCCCACGCCTGGGTCCTGGACCCCACCGACCCCGCCCAGAACGCCGCGATCCGCGCCACCCTCGCCGACCCCGCCCGCCGCTTCGTCACCCACACCAACTACGACCCGCTCGCGGTGTGGGCGGTATTCGGCATCGCCCTCGGCCAACGGGTCATCGACACCCACCTGATCTCCAAACTCCTCGACCCCGACGAGCGCGCCGGGCACGGGCTGAAGGAACTGACCGCCCGCCACCTCGACACCGGCCTGATGGAAGCCGAAGCCGCGCTGCACGCCCGGATGCGTGCCGCCGCCCCGGCCGGCCACCGTGCGGGCAACGCCTGGCTCACCTGGGGCTGGAACCACCTCCCCGCCGACGATGAGAGCTACCTGGTGTACGCCGGGCTGGACGCCATCTACGTCCGCCGGCTGCTACCCGCGCTGCTGCGCCAGTGCCGCGCCTTCACCCACCTGGTCCACATGGAACAGTGGCTCGCCGCCCGCTCCACCGCCATCACCATCCGCGGCCTACTGCTGGACCGCCCCTACACCACCGACCTGCTGACGGCGATCAGCGGCGAGCACGCCGACGCCGAAGCCCACATCGCCGCCGCCCTCGGCGTCCCAGGCGGCTCGCCCCGCTTCGCCGCCTGGCTGGACGACCGACTCGCCGCCGCCGGCGTCACCGGCCTGCCGCGCACCCCCACCGGGCGGCTTCAGATCACCGCCGATACCCTCACCGCACTGACCACCCGCCACGCCACCGCCCTGCCCGCCGACGTGCGCGAACTGGTGGGCGCGCGGTTGACCATGGCCCGTACCTCCAACCTGATCGCCAACCTGCGGTCCTTCCTGAACGCCGCCGACCCCGCCGGGCGGGTCCACCCCCAGATCAACACGCTGCGCGCCAAGACCGCCCGCATGTCCATCACCGGCCCCGCCCTGCAAACCCTGAAGAAACACGACCCGCGGCTACGGCACTGTTTCCGCGCCGACCCCGGCCACGTGCTGATCTCCTGCGACTTCTCCCAGGTCGAAGTACGCGTGGCCGCCGCCCTGTCCGAAGATCCCACCTTGACCAGGGTCATCGCCTCCGGGGTGGACATCCACGACGCCACCGCCGCCCTGATGTACGGCCCCGACTTCACCAAGGAACAGCGGACGGTGTCCAAGCGGGCCACGTTCGGCACCCTGTACGGCGGCGGCGCAGGCGCCCTGGCCGAACAGACCGGCGTCACCCCCGAGACCGCGCGGCAGGTCATCGCCCGATGGCAGTCCACCTATCCCCGCGTCATCGCCTACACCCGAGCACTCGCCGGCCAGCAGATGGTGATCACGCCAAGCGGGCGGCACATCCCCGCCGACCCCGCCCGCGGCTACGCCAACGGCAACTACATGATCCAATCCACCGCCCGTGACCTGCTGCTGGCCGCCGTCTACACCTTCGCCACCCGCCACCCCGACGCCAAACTCTGGCTGTTCGTCCACGACGAAGTCATCATCCAAGCCCCCCAGCACGACGCCGAACGCCTCCGCGATGCCCTCCAGCAGGCGATGACGACCACCTTCCGCGGCGTGCCGATCCTCGCCGACGCCGAGATCCTCGGCACCCACTGGGGCCATCTGCCCGAGCACACCGTCACCGCGGATGACTCGGTAAGGCGGATCGCCGCATGACCACCTCTACCACCCCACCGATCACCCCACCGGCCCGCCGGCTGCCGGCCCCGCCGGTGCGGGTGCCGAACGGGCTGCGCGTCCTTGACGGCTGCTGCTGCGCCGGCGGCGCCGCGATGGGCTACCACCTCGCCGGATTCGAGGTGACCGGCGTGGACATCACCCCACAACCGAACTACCCCTTCACCTTCCACCAGGCGGACGTGGTCGAGTTCGTCCGCGCCCACGGGCACGAGTTCGACCTCATCCACGTCTCACCGCCCTGTCAGGCCGACTGCACCCTCACCGCCGGCACCAACCAGGGACGCACCTACCCCCGGCTACTGCCCGCCGTCCGCGCCGCCCTGCACCACACGGGCCGGCCGTGGGTCATCGAACAGCCGATCGGCCGGGCGGACATGCGCCGTGACCTCCTGCTGTGCGGGCTGATGTTCAACCACCTGAAGGTGTTCCGACACCGGCAGTTCGAGCTGCACGGCATCACCGTCCCCCAACCCGCCCACCCCACCCACCGCGGGCACCGGGTCCGCGGCTGGCGGCACGGCGCCTACCACGACGGAGACATGGTCGCCGTCTACGGCGACGGCGGCGGCAAAGGCAGCATCACCGAATGGCAGACCGCCATGGGCATCACCTGGACCGACGTCCGCCGCGAGATCGCTGAAGCCATCCCACCCGCCTACACCCACCACATCGGCCACGCCATCGCCACCGCCCTCACCACCGGCGCGACCACCCACCAAGGCGACAGGGTCTCCATCGCCGCCTGACCGCCCCGCGCCCCCCAACTGGTGGCACTACCGGCACACCGACAAGGCCACCAGTTGGGGGCAGCCGGCCCCCGCTGATCTTCCCGCGCCCTCTCACCCGCCCGCATGGCCACCGAAGGGAAGGAACACAGATGCCCCGTGAACTGACCGCCGCCGCGCTCGACTGCGCCGCCCGCCAATGGCACGTCTTCCCCCTCACCCCCGGCAGAAAGCACCCGCGCCGCGGCTTCACCGCCTGGGAACAGCACGCCACCACCGACCCCGACAAGATCACCCAAATCTGGGCCCGCGGCCCCTACAACATCGGCATCGCCTGCGGCCCCTCCCACCTGATCGTGATCGACCTCGACACCCCCAAACCCGGCGACCACCCGCCCGCCGAGCACACCGCCCGCGGCATCACCACCGGAGAGCAGGTCTTCCGCACTCTGTGTGAACGCCACGGCCGGCCCTACCCCGCCGACACCTTCACCGTCACCACCCGCCGCGGCGGCACCCACCTGTACTTCACCGCACCGCACGACCTCGCCCTGGGCAACACCAGCGGGACCAAAGGCAACGGGTTGGGCTGGCTGATCGACACCCGCGCCCGCGGCGGCTACGTCGTCGCCCCCGGCAGCCACGTCGCCCAACCCGACGGCACCGGCACCTACCACATCACCAACCCGACCCCACCCGCCCCGCTGCCCACCTGGCTCACCACCCTCCTCACCCCACCCCCGCCGACGCCGACACCGGCGAGCGCCATGCCCCGGCCGGCCCACCTCGGCCACGTGCGGCTGTCCCGCTACGGCCAAGCCGCCCTGACCGGCGAGATCGAACGCGTCGCCACCGCACCCGACGGCGGGCGCAACCACGCGCTCAACCTCGCCGGCTGGAAACTCGGCAAGCTCATCGCCCGCGGCATCCTCCCCCGCGACCTGGTCGAACACGCCCTACTAGGCGCCGCCGAGACCGCCAACACCCACAGCCGCGACCCCCGCCCCACACACACCCTCGCCGCCGTCATCGGCTACGCCATCGACGCCGGCATGCGCACCTGACCCGCGCTCCCGCCACCGATCACCAGGGAGACCCATCCATGGCCCAACCCGCCACCCGCGGCGCCGCCTTGCTGGACGCCCTACGAGACGCACTCACCCGATACGTGATCCTGCCCACCCCCGAAGCCGCCGACGCGGTCACCCTGTGGATCGCCGCCAGCCACGCCCAACCCGCATGGGCACACGCCCCCCGCCTGGTCATCCGCGCCCCCGAGAAGCGCTGCGGAAAATCCCGGCTGCTGGACGTGGTCGAAGCCACCTGCCACGACCCGTTCATCACCGTCAACAGCAGCAGCGCCGCGGTCTACCGGTCCATCAGCGACGACCCGCCCACCATGCTCGTGGACGAAGCCGACACCATCTTCGGCCCCAAAGCAGACGGCAACGAAGACCTACGCGGCCTGCTCAACGCCGGCCACCAGCGCAACCGACCCGCCAAGAGATACGACGCCAACACCTGTCGCGTGGAATCCATCCCCACCTTCGCCATGGCCGCCCTCGCCGGAATCGGCGCCATGCCCGACACCATCGAAGACCGCGCCGTCGTCATCCGCATGCGCCGCCGCGGCCCCGGCGAAACCGTCGCCCCCTACCGCCACCGCCGCGACCGCCCCGCCCTGCGCCAACTCGCCGCCGACCTGTCAGCGTGGCTACGCGCCGACCTGGCCACCCTGGAACACGCCGAACCCGCCATGCCCGTGGAAGACCGCGCCGCCGACACCTGGGAACCCCTCGTCGCCGTCGCCGACCACGCCGGCGGCGACTGGCCCGGCCGCGCCCGCGACGCCGTCACCGCCCTGACCGCCGAAGCCGACGACAACGGCCAACCCTCACCCCGCGTCCGCCTGCTCACCGACTGCCGCACCGCGTTCCGCACCGACACCGCCCTGCCCACCGCCACCCTGCTGGAACGGCTCAAGGCCGACCCCGAAGCCCCATGGGCCGACTACGGCCCCACCGGACTCACCGCCATGAAGCTGGGCACCCTGCTACGCGAGTACGACATCCGCTCCGACACGATCCGCTTTCCGCCCCCAGTAGGTCAGGCCAAGGGCTACCAGCGCGCCGACTTCGCCGACGCATGGGCACGCTACTGCCCCGCCCTCGACACCCCCGAGAATCACCTGCCGGCGACGACGCAACCGGGGGACGTGCTCCCGTTCGGGAGGGGGAGCCGTACCAGCCGTACCAGCCTCAACGCCGCAGCTCAGACACGGTACGGCTTGGAGCCTGGTACGGCTCAAGCCGTACCACCCACCGATCTTGGTACGGCTTGAGCCGTACCACCGACCAAGCCGTACCAGCCCTGACCAGCAAAAACGAGGCTGGTACGGCTGGTACGGCTACCCCCCTCAAACTTGCTCGTCCGCATCCGCAGAACAGCCAAACCACTGCGCATTGCTGAGGAGAACACCCTGCCATGACCATCGCAGCGCCGGACGTGGTCCGGCTTCACCCGGCCGCCATCACTGACTCGGCGGAGACGTTGCTGCTCACGGTGGAAGAGGCCGCGCGGCAGCTCAGGATCGGTCGGACCCGTATGTACCACCTCGTGACCAGCGGTGCCGTCGAGTCCGTGTTCATCGGCCGGCTTCGGCGAGTGCCGATGGAGTGCCTGCACGAGTACGTGAAGACCCTGTTGGCCGATGGTGGCCAGCATGACAAGACCGTCGCCTGAGAGGGGCACTGAGTGGGACGTAAACCGAACGGCGCTTCGAGCATCTACCTAGGCGCTGATGGCAAGTGGCACGGGCGCGTGACGGTGGGAGTCAAGGACGACGGGACACCCGACCGCCGACACGTGAAGCGCAAGACTCAGGCCGAGGTCATCAAGGCAGTCCGCGAGCTTGAGAGGGCACGCGACAGCGGGGGAGTTCGCAAGGCCGGCCAGCGCTGGACGGTCACGACATGGCTTACACACTGGATCGAGAACATTGCGGTTCCCCCTGCCATCCGCGAGAGCACCCACGCCGGCTACCGCGTTGACGTACAGACCCATCTGATCCCCGGAATCGGGGCTCACCGGCTCGAAAAGCTCAGCCCGGAGCACCTGGAGAAGCTGTACGCCAAGATGCAGCGGGAGGGGAAGTCAGCAGGAACCGCTCACCACGTTCACCGGACCATACGCACAGCGCTCAACGTGGCCGTACGGCGTGGCTATCTGACCAGTAACCCCGCCACGCTCGCCAAGGCTCCGACTGTGACCGAGGAGGAGGTAGAGCCATACGAGATCGAGGAGGTGAAGCAACTTCTGAAGGCTGCCGACGAGCTTCCTCGGAATAGCGCTCGATGGGCCGTCGCCCTCGCCCTGGGGCTGAGGCAGGGTGAGGCATTGGGGCTGAAGTGGACGGATGTGGATCTCGACAAAGGGGTCTTGCGGGTCCGGAGAGGTCGGCAGCGTCCCAAGTACGAACACGGGTGCGGGGAGACCTGCGGGCGTAAGGCTGGTTACTGCCCAGAGCGTCGGCAGACCCGTTCAGAGACGGCCGACACGAAGTCACGAGCTGGCCGGCGCACCATCGGCCTACCTGGTCAACTCGTCTCCCTCCTGCGGAAGCACCAGCAAGAGCAGGAGTCCGACCGCAGCAAGGCCCGGCAGCTCTGGCAGGACGGTGGATGGGTCTTCGCCAACGCCACCGGCGGCCCCCTCAACCCGAACACCGACTACCACCAGTGGAAGGATCTCCTGAAGGCCGCCGGCCTGCGGGATGCTCGTCTCCACGATGCCAGGCACACGGCCGCTACTGTCCTGCTGATTCTGGGAGTCCCCGAGCGAACTGTCATGGCCATCATGGGATGGTCGAGCACTGGCATGGCGCGGAGATACCAGCACGTGACCGACACCATTCGGCATAGCGTTGCGAAACAGGTGGACGGTCTTCTTTGGGCGGCAGAACCGGACAAATCTGTTGAATAGGCTTAATGGCTCGCTCTCGCCGTGGGAATTGTGGGATTTCTGTGTATAGCGCTGTGAGCGCTAGTAGTGTCAGACCAGGCGTCTCGCCAAGAGCGTCTTCATTCCAGTCGGGCCACCTTGTAGTCCTTAGGCCACCGTGCCTCAGGAGAGATCGGCTGATGGAGGAAGACCTGGTGGAAGATACGTCTAGTAGCAAGTCCAGGCATGATCGGTTTCACCAGTGGGCCCGCACAGGGCTGGCGTTCGCGAGATTTCTGATCTCGCTCGCTATGTGGTCACCGTTCGACGACTGGAGGCGCTAGCTGAGGGCCCCCCTAGTGACGATAGGGGGGCCCTTCGCTGTGCTCAGCCAAGCCGCGAAGCGCTTAGCCCGTGAACGCTGTGACGCGTTCACTGTAACTTTGTCCATAGATACGGACGAAGTTACGGGCCTAGCATGCCATACACGGCCATGAGCATTCGAGCGTTCTGGAAACTCAAGTTGCCACTTATTTCAGCGGTGAAACCCCGTTGGGATGGGGTACCCCCTCGGACTGTTGATCTTGTCTCAGAGGCTCTCAGGGCCGTCGGGGGAGAGAGGTGCTGTGCCGGCGCGATGCGCGAACAGGGGATGACTTGGATCGGCGCGGAGGATGGGAGCGGCGGTGTCGGGCGTCTACTGAGACCCAAACTGAGACCCTGACAGCACGAAGGCCCCGGTTGGATCGACCGGGGCCTTCGTGTTCTTGCTGCTCAACCAAGCGCGGAGGATAGGAGATTCGAACTCCTGAGGGGTTGCCCCCAACACGCTTTCCAAGCGTGCGCCCTAGGCCAACTAGGCGAATCCTCCGCCGAGAAGCTTACCGGACTTCGGAGCCTGCCGAGACCATGGAGATGACGACGAATCGGTCTCGACGTTCCCCGGCGGGTGCGCCCCGAGCACTGCAGCGCACGGCTAGACTGTCACCGGACCCCTCGCACGGCGTCATCCTGTGAACCTCCCCAGGGCCGGAAGGCAGCAAGGATAAGCGGGCTCTGTCGGGTGTGCGAGGGGTCTCTTCGCTGGAGCCTCGAGGCGGTGTCGTCACATGATCGCGACGATCGGCACATACGACCCGGAAGACGCTTCGGTGATCACCCACTCCGACCCCCTAGGCGAGGAGACGGCATGAGTCTCGCTCTCTACCGCAAGTACCGGCCTGGGACGTTCGCCGAGGTCAAGGGTCAGGAGCACGTCACCGAGCCACTGCGGCAGGCGCTCAGCACCGGCCGCGTCAACCACGCCTACCTGTTCAGCGGGCCGCGCGGGTGCGGCAAGACCTCCAGCGCGCGCATCCTCGCCCGCTCGCTCAACTGCGAGAAGGGCCCGACGCCCGACCCCTGCGGCGAGTGCGAGTCGTGCGTGGCCCTCGCGCCCACCGGGCCGGGCCACCTCGACGTCATTGAGATCGACGCCGCCTCCCATGGAGGCGTGGACGACGCCCGCGACCTGCGCGAGCGCGCGTTCTTCGCCCCGGTGTCGGCGCGGTTCAAGATCTACATCATCGACGAGGCGCACATGGTGACCCGCGAGGGTTTCAACGCGCTGCTCAAGCTCGTCGAGGAGCCCCCGCCGCACCTGAAGTTCGTCTTCGCGACCACCGAGCCCGAGAAGGTCATCGGGACCATCAAGTCGCGCACCCACCACTACCCGTTCAGGCTGATGCCCCCGGCGACGCTGCGGCAGCTGCTGGAGGAGATCCTCCTGTCGGAGTCGGTGCCGTACGAGCCGGCCGCGCTGCCGCTGGTCGTGCGGGCGGGGGCCGGCTCGGCCCGCGACTCGCTGTCGATCCTGGACCAACTCCTGGCCGGCGCCGACGAGGCCGGCATCACCTACGCCCGGGCCGTGTCCCTGCTGGGGTACACCGACGGCGGGCTGCTCGACGAGATCATCGCCGCGTTCGCCCGGCGCGACGGCGCCGCGGTCTTCCAGGCGGTGAACCGGGTGGCCGAGGGAGGTCACGACCCGCGCCGGTTCGCCATGGACCTTCTCGAGCGCTTCCGCGACCTGGTCATCCTCGCCAACGTGCCGGAGGCGGCGCACAACGGCCTGCTCGACCGCCCGGCCGACGAGCTCGAGCGGCTGGCCGGGCAGGCCGCCTCCATGGGGCCCGGCGAGCTGACCCGCGCGGCCGAGGTGTTCAACGCCGGGCTGATCGAGATGCGCGGCGCCACCTCTCCCCGTCTGCTGCTCGAGCTCATGTGCGCCCGGGTGCTGCTCCCGGCCGTCGACCAGGGCGAGGCCGCGATGCTCGCCCGCCTCGAACGGCTGGAGCGCGGCGGCGTGGTCGCGGCGGCCGCACCGGTGCCGGGCGCCGTGACCTCCGGCACGCGGGCCGGCGCGGCGCACGAGCCGCGGGGCGCCGGCGAGCCGCAGTACCCGCAGCCGGGCCAGTCCCAGCACGCGCCCGTTCCAGATGCTCAGGAGGCCCCTGGGCAGGACGTCTCCGGTCAGGGCCGGCCGCCGGTCGAGGCGAGGACGCCCGCCGCCCGTCCGCCCGCGGACGACTGGCCCGCCCCCGCGCGGGCCGGCGCCGCCCGCACGCAGGAGGGCTCGGCCGCTCCCCAGGCGCCGGCGCACCGGCCGGACGCCCCATCCGCCGGGCCCGTGGTCCAGGCGGCGTCCGGCGCGTTCCAGCACACCTGGCCGCAGATCCTGGACGTGCTCAAGCGGCGCTCGCCGGCCGTCTGGGCGAACGTCAACACCAACTCCCAGCTGATCGGCGTCGAGGACAACATCGTCACGCTGGGCTTCAGCCAGGTCGGCGCCATGCGCAACTTCGTCAACGGCGCCAAGGACGCCGTCGTGGCCGCGGCCATCGCCGAGGTCATGGGCGGCAACTGGCGGGTCGAGGCCGTGGTCGGCAACGCGCCGGGCGGCGGCGCGCCCTCGACTCCGGCGGTGCGGCAGGCGCCCGCCGCCAGGCCGGCGCCCGCGCGGCAGGAGGCCCCGCCGGCGGCGCAGGCTCCCGCCCAGCCGGGCCCCACAAGCGCGCCGGCACCGGCGCGGCGGCAGGCTCCGGCCTCCGCGCAGCGGCCTGCGGGGGCGGCGTCCACGGCGTCCACGGCAGAGGAGCCATGGCCGGACGCGCCGCCGCCGGACGACGAGGGGCATCCTCCGGGCCCCGGGTTCACCGCCGCCCGTCCAGGGCTCGCCGCGGCGCGCTCGGCCGCGCAGGCGGCGGCCCAGGCCGGGCCGCGCCAAGCGGGCGCCACCGGGTGGCCGGACGCCGTCCCGGGCCGTCCGGGGCCGGCGTCGGTCGACGCCGACGAGGTCGATCCGGACAACGACGCGGACGCGGACGCCGACGCGCTGACCGGCATGGCCCTCGTCCAGCGTGAGCTCGGCGGCCAGGTCATCGGCGAGATCGACCACACCTAGACCGCGTCGCCCGCCGCACGACGGCGCCGGATTCGCCGTACCCCCTCTCGCCGACCCGGCGCCGGGCAAGGCGCAGCACGGCGTGGGAAGAAAGCTGAGCCGGGGCGGCCGGACGTGTCGAGCCGGGTGGTGGGCAGCGAGCCGGGGCGGGGTGAGGGGTCGGCGGGGCGTGGTGGCTCTTATGCGGTCTTGACGTTATGCGTGCTGTTCCTTGGCACCGTCGCCGTGCCGGTTCTGGGACGCTGGAGTCGCGCACCGGGCGGGGGCGGCGCGCCCGGTCGGGCGGTACGGTCACGACCGTGCCGGCATGATCGTCGAGGGCCGGGGCCACCCGGTGCGATGTGGTCCGCACCTGGGGCGGGCATCTTCGGCGCCGTGTCCCGCGGCCGGTCCCCGCTTGCCTACAACGGACGGCGCCAGTGCAACATCCGTGGCAAACCCCGTAGGCTCGTGCCACACGCGAAGCCATGAGGAGCGCACGATCGTGAATCCAGGTGATGTCAACCTGCAGCAGTTGCTCGAGCAGGCGCAGCTCATGCAGCAGCAGCTCGCGACCGCACAGCAGGAGCTCAACGACGCGGAGGTCGAGGGCACGGCCGGCGGCGGCCTGGTCGTCGCCACCGTCAACGGGAGCGGCGAGCTGCTCGAACTGAAGATCAGTCCCAAGGCCATCGACCCCGGTGACCCGCAGGACACGGCCGACACGGTCGCCGACCTGGTGATCGCGGCGGTGCGCGACGCCGTCCGCGCGGCGGCCGACCTCCAGCAGGAGAAGCTCGGCCCGCTGGCCCAGGGCCTCGGCGGGGGCGGACTCCAGCTTCCGGGGTTCTGACCGCCATGTACGAGGGGGTCGTCCAAAACCTGATCGACGAACTGGGCCTGCTTCCCGGCGTCGGTCCCAAGAGCGCGCAGCGCATAGCGTTCCACCTGCTGGCCGCCGACCCGGCCGACGTCAAGCGGCTGGCGCACGCCTTGCTGGAGGTCAAGGAGCGCGTCCGCTTCTGCCGCGTCTGCGGGAACGTCGCGGCCGAGGAGGAGTGCCGCATCTGCCGGGACGCCCGGCGCGATCCCCATGTCATCTGCGTCGTCGAGGAGTCCAAGGACGTCGTCGCCATCGAGAAGACGCGCGAGTTCCGCGGCCGCTACCACGTGCTGGGCGGGGCGATCAGCCCCATCGAGGGCGTCGGACCGGACGACCTGCGCATCCGTGAGCTGATGACGCGGCTGGCCGACGGGCGGGTCACCGAGTTGATCCTCGCGACCGATCCCAACCTGGAAGGGGAGGCCACGGCCACCTATCTGGCCAGGTTGGTCAAACCGATGGGTTTGAAAGTGACACGATTGGCCAGCGGTCTGCCAGTGGGCGGAGACCTCGAGTACGCCGACGAGGTCACCTTGGGCCGCGCTTTCGAAGGACGGAGGCTGCTGGATGTTTGACGAGTGGAACGCCATGGCGGACCGCATCGCCGCGCACGCGCAGAACTATCTCGACGGCTTGACGAGACTGGCGGGCGGCGAGGGCGGCGACGCCATGCTGCCCATGCTGCTCGTCGAGGTCTCGCAGGTCAGTCTGGCGGGTGCGCAGCTCGGAGCGGCGCAGGATGTGATCCTGCAGGGCAATTTCGAGCCCGCGACCGGTCCCGACCCCGACCTCGACGGGGTGCGCACGGCGCTCGCCACGCGTCTTGGCCCGGTGGACGACTACGCCGAGGTGTTCGACCCCTACAAGGACACCGGGGTCACGGCCTACCGCCTGTCGGACGACCTGACGGCCGTCGCGGCCGATCTGATCCACGGGCTCGGCCACTACCGCGCGGGGCGCCCGCTGGAGGCGCTGTGGTGGTGGCAGTACTCGTACTTCAACACCTGGGGCAACCACGCGGGCGCGGCCATGCGGGCGTTGCAGGCGCTGGTCGCCCACACCCGCCTGGACGTGGTGGAGGAGACGACCACCGCCTGAGCCCGGCGGCCGGCGCGGGGCCCCCGCGCCGGCACGGTCGTCCACCCGTCGGACCGGTCGTCCACAGGCCGTGTCCGGTTCGGGCTGGTCAACGGGGCCGGTTGTCCACATGCTGGGCTTAATCGGCGGCGGTCATGGGTGCCCCCAGTAGACTGTGAGCTCCGCATACTGAACCTTTGGGAGACATCCCGTGGCGCTCGTTGTCCAGAAATACGGTGGTTCCTCCGTCGCCGACGCCTCCCGCATCAAGCGGGTGGCCCAGCGGATCGTCGCGACGAAAAAAGCCGGCAACGACGTCGTGGTGATCGTCTCGGCGATGGGCGACACGACCGACGAACTGCTCGACCTGGCCCAGCAGGTGACGCCGCTGCCCCCGGGGCGCGAGCTCGACATGCTGCTGACCGCCGGCGAGCGCATCTCGATGGCGTTGCTGGCGATGGCCATCGCCAACCTCGGCGACGAGGCGCGGTCGTTCACCGGTTCCCAGGCCGGCGTGATCACCGACTCCACCCACGGCAAGGCGCGCATCATCGACGTGACGCCCGGCCGCATCCAGGAGGCCGTGCGCAGCGGGCAGATCGCCATCGTCGCCGGCTTCCAGGGCGTCTCCCAGGACACCAAGGACATCACGACGCTCGGGCGGGGCGGTTCCGACACCACGGCCGTCGCGCTGGCGGCGGCCCTGGGCGCCGACGTCTGCGAGATCTACACCGATGTCGACGGCATCTTCACCGCCGATCCGCGCATCGTCCCGGCCGCCCGCCAGATCCCCCGCATCTCCTACGAGGAGTCGATGGAGATGGCGGCCTGCGGCGCCAAGATCCTGCACCTGCGCTGCGTGGAGTACGCCCGGCGGTTCAACCTGCCGATCCACGTCAGGAGCTCGTTCAGCAGCAAGGAAGGCACCTGGGTCGTCTCCGATCCCCACACTGAAGGAACCGAGATGGAGCAGCCGATCATCTCCGGCGTCGCGCACGACCGGAGCGAGGCAAAGATCACTGTCGTCGGGGTTCCCGACAAGGTCGGAGAGGCCGCGGCCATCTTCAGAACGCTCGCGACCGCCGAGATCAACATCGACATGATCGTGCAGAACATCTCGGCCGCCGCCACCGGGCGCACCGACATCTCCTTCACGCTGCCCTCGGCCGACGGCACCTCCGCCGTCACGGCCCTCAAGCGCATCCAGGAGCAGATCGGCTTCGAGAAGATCCTCTTCGACGACCAGATCGGCAAGGTCTCGCTGATCGGGGCGGGCATGCGCTCCCACCCCGGCGTCACCGCCACCTTCTTCGGCGCCCTGGCCGACGCCGGCATCAACATCGAGATGATCTCGACCTCCGAGATCCGCATCTCGGTCATCGTCAGCCAGGACGAGGTGGACGCGGCCGTTGCCGCCGCCCACCGGGCCTTCGACCTCGACAGCGACCAGGTCGAGGCCGTGGTGTATGGAGGCACCGGAAGATGAACGCCCACGAGCACACCGGCGAGGAGAGTGACCGAGCAGTGAGTTCCGACAAGCCCACCCTGGCCGTCGTCGGCGCCACCGGCGCCGTCGGCACGGTGATGCTGGAGATCCTGTCCAGCCGTCCCGACGTCTGGGGCGAGATCCGCCTCATCGCCTCACCCCGCTCGGCCGGCAAGAAGCTGGTGGTCCGCGAGCGGGAGGTCGAGGTCGTCGCGCTCTCTCCTGAGGCGTTCGACGGGGTCGACGTCGCCATGTTCGACGTGCCCGACGAGGTGTCGGCGCAGTGGGCGCCGGTGGCCGCCTCCCGCGGCGCGGTCGCCGTGGACAACTCCGGCGCCTTTCGCATGGATCCCGACGTGCCCCTCGTGGTGCCCGAGTGCAACCCCGAGGCGATCGCCCGGCGGCCCAAGGGCATCATCGCCAACCCCAACTGCACGACGCTGTCGATGATGGCCGCCCTCGGCGCCCTGCACCGCGAGTACGGCCTGCGCGAGCTGGTCGTGGCGTCGTACCAGGCCGTCTCCGGCATGGGCGTCGCGGGGCCCGAGCGGCTCTACGACGAGATCGCCGCGGTGGCGGGAAACCGGGCCATCGGCACGGTGGCCGGCGACGTCCGCAAGGCCGTCCCCGACCTGGTCGACTCGCCGTTCCCGGCTCCACTCGCGTTCAACGTGGTGCCCGCCGCGGGCTCGCTCAAGGAGGACGGCTGGTTCTCCGAGGAGCTCAAGGTCCGCAACGAGTCCCGCAAGATCCTCGGCATTCCCGACCTGAAGGTCTCGGCCACCTGCGTGCGCGTGCCGGTCATCACCACCCACTCGCTGGCCGTGCACGCCACCTTCGACGAGCCGGTGACGGTGGCCGCGGCGCGGGCGGTGCTGGAGGCCGCGCCGACGGTGGTCGTCCTGGACGACCCGGCGAAGGGCGTGTTCCCCACCCCTGCCGACGTCGTGGGCACCGACCCCACCTACGTGGGGCGCATCCGCCAGGCGCTCGACTTCCCCAACACGCTCGACATGTTCGTCTGCGGCGACAACCTGCGCAAGGGCGCCGCACTGAACACCGCCGAGATCGCCGAACTGGTCGCCGCAGAACTCTCCTCCCGCTGACCCACCCGCACACCACTCGATCGCATCCGCCCTCGGCCGTTACATCGCGTTCCGCTTCGGCCGCGGGCGGGTGCGGCGTGGGTGCCGGAAGTGGGTCGACAGTGGGTGTGCGCCGGACGCGCCGGTTGCCGTCCATCCGCGCGATCAAGCGCGCGGGTGTGTCCCGTGAGGCCACGCGCCCCCTCGGGCCGCCGAAACAGCCCCGGAGCGGGCGATCGCTCCATCGCAAACGATCGCCCGCTCCGGGAGTCACTGGTCACACACGGCCGGCGGCGAGCCAGGCCGGCTCACATCAGGAGTCGGCCCCACCGACCGGTCCAATCCGGTCCTTTCCCGGTCGGGCACGGGTTGCCCGGATGCATCGGTTCGGTCCTGCCTTTCTCGGCCAGGCGTGAGCCGGCCGGACTGACCGGGTCGATCCGATCTTGCCCCGGTGGGTGCGGCTGGTTGGAGTGGCCGGGGCGATCGGGCCTGTCCGGCTGAGGTCGGGCCGGTCGGAGTGGTCTGCTCCGTTGGGGTCGTGGTGTGGATGTGGGGCGGGTCAGAGGAATGTGATGTCCCAGTGGCTCGGCTCGTTGGCGTAGGTGGTGTGGCCCTGAGGGCGGTGCTCGTAGAACAGCCGGGCACCGTCGCCGCGGACCCGTCCCCGGTACTTGCTTCTGATGAACCGGTCGATGCACCGGTTGTGGGCGACGTCGATCTTGTAGCCCTTGCCGTGGCTGTGCACGCCTCCGGCGTGGCCGGTCTCGGTGCCCCCCGTGACCAGGACGTCGCAACCGCTGCGGCGCTTGAGGTCGACCAGGCCCCACAGCGTCTGCAGCCGCACGGTGGCCAGCGAGGTGCAGGAGTGCCGGTGCCGGTTGACGCAGTTGCCCGACGACCGCCATCGCAGGCCCGCCCGCTGGAGCCGCCGCGCGGCCTGCGGGTGCCGCAGCCTCAGGCCCGGGTACAGCAGATGTTGCCTCCACAGCATCGGGCTGACCATCCCGGAGGCCATGGCGACGCGCTGAGCCATGCGCGGCGACGCCGCCGCGCGCCGCGCGGCGGCCACCCGGACGGCGACCGGCGCCCGGCGGGCTCCTACCGTGGGCAGGCCTTGGGGGACGCCTGCCGTGGGCAGGCCCCGGCGGGCTCCCACCGTGGGCAGACCTCGGCGGGTGGGGGCGGCCATGCGGAGGAACGCTTCGCGGCGCGAAAGGCCGGCTTTGGGAGCGAAGGACCCCCGGCGTGTGGCCTTCGGCGTGAGTGCTCTTCGACCGGCGCCGGCGGTGTTCACAATGAGGTTCGCGCGCCGCGTCGGAGCGGTCTCGATGGCAAGGCGTGCGCGCCGGGACGGAGCGGCTTCGACGGCGAGGCCTGCTCGCCGGTAGTTCGTGATCGCGCTGGAGGACATGGAGGTGCGGGCCGCCGAGGTCTCCTGAGCGAGGGCCGCCGCGTTCCTCGACGTCGCGGTCACCCTGACGCGGGCGGTCTTCGGGGTCTTCGGGACGACCTTGACCCGAGCCGCTTTGGTGATGGCCGCGGTCGCCTTGAGCCGAGCCGCTTCCCGGAGGGCCGTGGTCGCCCGGGCGGGAGCCGCCCTCGGGGTGGTCGTGGTCGGCGTGGTGCCGGGCGCCTTCCGGGCGAGGACGGTGTCCGTGGGGGTGGAGGACCGGGCGAGGACGGTGTTCGGGGGGATGGCGGACCGGCTGAGGGCGGTGTTCGCTGGGGTGGCGGAGCGGGTGAGGGCGGTGCCGGTGAGGGCGGTGCCGGTGCGGGTGGTGCCGGTGCGGGCGGTGGCGCGGCGGACGGCCGCGTCCGGGCCGGCCGCCTCAGGGATGCCCCTTTCGGGTGTGGCCCGTTCCGGCATCGCCGGATCGAGGGCGACCTGCCGCGGGAAGCGGGCCCCAGCGCGGCCGGAGGCCATGCCGGAGCCGCTCGACGTCGCGCCGAGCCGATCGGGCGCGGAGCGGAGGTCCGTGCCGCCCGGCCGTGGAGCGGCCGCCGAGGCGGGCTCCGCCGAACCCAACGCCGTCACTGTGATCTGCACGGCGAGCAACGCGCAGGCACCAAGCCACGCGGGCCCCCGTGTGCATGGATGCACACCCATATTGATCCTCTGTCGCAGGGCGCCCCTCCGCCAGAGGATCTATGCCACCCGCCCAAAGTGCTGACTCCACTACTCTGCGTGTTTTTGCGGGAAAATGGCGGGCATGCTGTGCGTCTGTGACCATGGAGGGTTCCTGGCCGTACAGTGGCCACGTGGTCGAATCGACGCCGAGAGCGCGTGGGGGAGAAAAGACCCGGGAGGTCATCGTCGAGACGGCCCTGCGCCTGTTCAGGGAGCGGGGGTACGAGGCGACGACCATGCGGGCCATCGCGGCCGAGGCGGGCGTCTCCGTAGGAAACGCTTACTACTACTTTTCGTCGAAAGAGCAGTTGGTCCAGGCTTACTACGATCGGGCGCAATGCGAGCACGAGGCCGCCTGCCGGGAGCTCCTGGCGGGCGAGCGCAGGTTCGCGGCCCGGCTGAGCGGGGTGCTGCGTGCCTGGGTCCGGGTGTCCGAGCCGTACCACGGGTTCGCCGTCAAGTTCTTCAAGCACGCCTCGGAGCCGAGCAATCCGCTGAGCCCTTTCAGCGGGGAGTCGGCGCCGGCGCGGGAGGCGGCCATCGCGATCTACCGGGAGGTCGTGGAGGGCTCCGCCGACCGCATCGACGCGGAGCTGCGCGAGGAACTGCCCGAGCTGCTGTGGTTGTCCTCGCTGGGTGTGGTGCTGTTCTGGGTCCATGACACCTCGCCGGGGTGCGAGCGCACGTACCGGTTGATCGAGGTCATGGTGCCGCTGATCGACCGGCTGGTGGGGCTGTCCCATCTGCCTGGCCTGCGCGGGGTGACCAAGGACTTCATCACCGCCATGCGGGAGCTGCGCGCCTGAGCCGGCACGAACGGTGAGATGACCCGTGCGCGGCATACCGTCCGGTTGGTATGGTCGGCCGTCAGGAGGTGGACAGTGAAGCGCTGGGGCATCACGATCCCGTTCTTCGACCGCACGATGGCCGAGTCCAAGGAGCTGGTGGCCGAGCTGCCCGGGCTTGGTTACACCGACGCCTGGTCCGCCGAGGTCAGCGGCACCGATGGCTTCGTCCCGCTCGCCCTGGCCGCCGACTGGGCGCCCGCGCTCCGGCTGGGCAGCGCGATCATCCCGGTGTCCACCCGGGGTCCGGGCCTGCTCGCCATGTCGGCCGCCACACTCGCCGACCTGGCGCCCGAGCGGTTCGTGCTCGGCATCGGCGCCTCGTCCCCGGTGATCGTCGAACGGTGGAACGCCGGGGAGTTCGTCAAGCCGTACGCCAGGACGCGTGACACGCTGCGCTTCCTCAGGAAGGCCCTCGCGGGCGAGAAGGTCACCGAGAGGTACGAGACCTTCGAGGTGAAGGGCTTCCGGCTGGAGCGGGCGCCGAAGGTGCCGCCGAAGATCGTCCTCGCCGCGCTGCGTCCGCGCATGCTGGGCCTGGCGGCGCGGGAGGCCGACGGGGCCATCACCAACTGGCTCTCCCCGCAGGACGTCCGCACCGTGCGCGCCGAGCTAGGACCGGAGACCGAGCTGATCGCCCGCCTGTTCGTCTGCGTCAGCGAGGACGCGGAGAAGGTCAGGAAGCTCGGCAGGCGCATGCTGGCCGCCTATCTGACGGTGCCGGTGTACGCGGCCTTCCACGACTGGCTGGGACGGGGCGAGGTGCTTCGTCCAATGCACGAGGCGTGGGCGGCGGGCGACCGCAAGGGCGCGCTCGACGCGATCCCGGACGAGGTGGTGGACGCGCTCATCGTGCACGGCGACGCGGCCACCTGCCGGGCGCGCATCGAGGAGTACGTCGCCAACGGGCTGACGACCCCTGTGCTGGCTCCGATCGCGACGGGTGAGGTCCCGATGGCTCAGGCCGTCCGCGACCTCGCTCCGGCCGCCTCCACCTCCTCCCCGGCCGGCTGAGGGCCGCCGGGGGAGGACGGGCGGCGAGGATGCCCGGCCAAGACGCGTGGCCAAGGCGGGTGGCCAAGGCGCGTGGCCAAGGCGGGCGAGGGGAGTGCCGGCGGCGAGGTCGGGCGGGAGACCGCGCCGGCGGGCCGTCCGGGGTGGAACTCCGGGACGGAACTCCGGGACGGGGGCGGGCGTTATCCGGGTGCGGTTGGGTAGTGGCGTCCCTCGACGAGTCCCGACCGTGCGCGTGTGGCGGTGGCACAGACGGAGGTGGCCCTCATGAGCAAGGCTGGACGCGCGGCCGCGGCCTACCGCGCCTATCAGGACATCAGCCGCCCGGGCTCGCCCGGGCTGATGGCGCGGCTCAGGGCATTGCCCAGGATGATCGGTGGCGCGCTGCGCGGGGAGTACAGCGACCTGGGCAAGGGCAAGCTCGCTCTGATGGGCCTCGGCATCGTGTACATCGTCTCGCCGATCGACGTGCTGCCCGACTTCCTGCCGCTGATCGGGGTCGCGGACGACTTCGGCGCCTTCCTGTGGCTCATGAGCTCGCTGCTGGGCGAGAGCGGCCGGTACCTCGACTGGGAGCGCAAGCAGGTGCGCGGCGAGGTCTCGGGTGTCTCCGAGGTCTCGCGGCGGCGGCGTCGCTCGCGGGCCTAGTCTTCGCCCTCGCGCAGCAGCCAGGCCCGGGAGGGCAGGGGATGGCCGAACAGACGGGCGGCGTTGCCGTAGGCCACCCTGCCGATGTCGGCCGGGGGAAGGCTGCCCAGGTTGCGGGCCAGGGCCTGCTGGACATCCGGCCAGGTGGACTCCGAGCGCGGGTAGCCGCTCTCGAGCAGGACGTGCTCGAGCCCGACGGCCAGGCGCACGCCGGACAGCGCGTAGTCGTCCAGCGTGCCGAAGTAGAAGTTGCGGCGGAGCACCTCGCTCGGCTTGAGCCCGCCCTCC
The DNA here is from genome assembly GCF_053602655.1 of Sphaerisporangium sp. NPDC004334. NCBI lineage: Bacteria > Bacillati > Actinomycetota > Actinomycetes > Streptosporangiales > Streptosporangiaceae > Sphaerisporangium > Sphaerisporangium sp. NPDC004334. The sequence continues at coordinate 100,570 of NZ_JBSGDZ010000014.1, read as the reverse complement.
CAGGTCGCCTCGTCCGCGACCGGATGGTCCAGGGCGTAGTCGGCCCGCGCGGCCAGCATGGGCAGCCATCCGACGCCGCCCTCGACGATGAGGATGCGCAGCTTGGGGAAGCGGAGCGGGATGCCCGACCAGAGCCAGTCGGCGCAGGCGAACATCGCGCTCGCCGGGATCATCGTGGTGATGGCCTCGATGGGCGTGTCCGGCGAGGGCACCGGCGACCACGACGAGGCGCCGGTGTGCAGGCAGACGACCGTGCCGGTCTCTTCGCAGGCGGCGAAAAACGGATCCCAGTGGCCGGTGTGGATGGAGGGCAGCCGCAGCCGGGTCGGGAACTCGGGGAAGACCACCGCCTTGAACCCGCGGGCGGCGTTGGCGCGGATCTCCTTGGCGGCGACCTCGGGGTCGGGCAGCCAGGGGAGCTGGAGCGCGATGATGCGCTCGGGGTAGGTGCCGGCCCAGACGTCGCAGTGCCAGTCGTTCCACGCGCGGATGAGCGCGAGGCCGAGATCCTGGTCGCGGGTCTTGGCGAAGGCCATGCCCGCCTGCACGGCCAGCATGCCGGGGAAGCTGAGCGCGGCCCAGACCCCGGCGATGTCCATGTCCTTGACGCGGGCTTCGATATCGTGGCAGCCGGGCCGCATCTCCTCGAAGCGCACCGGGTCGAGCGTCCACTGGTCGCGCGGAAGGCCGGCGCCGGCGTCCATGCCGGCGCACGCGTAGGTGGCTCCGCTGTATCGCCACACCTGATGGCCCGCGTCGGTCTCGACGACCTTGGGGGCCATGTCGACGTACCTCTCGGGAAGCCGGCCTTCGAACAGATCCGGCGGTTCGATCAGGTGATCGTCGACGCTGATGATCACATAATCTCGCCGCCTCGGCTCGGGGTCAGGGGGCAGCGATGAGTTCACAGGGAAAACCGTATGCCGCAGGAATAACACCAGACAAGCTGGGAGGTCTCCGATCGGTATCCGTTCGCGCGCGCAGCGGTGTCCGCCGCCGTGAGAGCCCTTACCTCAAAGCGTGACGATTACGACAAGCGGTCGGTCACGGGACGCTCGTTCGCGGCGCGGAAAGCGGCCGGTGGCAGCCCGGTGGGACGCAGTGGGAGGCGGTGGGACGCCGCCGTCAATGGCCGGTGGCGGGGGCTTCCCCGGCGACCGGCTGGTCGGCGCCGGGGGCGGGGAGGGCGTCGGCGGCCGGGGCGGCGTCGCTCTCGGCCCTGAGGTCGTGCGCCTCGCGGCGGATCAGGGTGAACCAGCCGCCGATCGCGATGCCGATGAACAGCCACCACTGGACGGCGTAGGCGAGGTTGAGGCCGCCGCCTCCGCCCAGGTCGGGCTCGGGGACCGGGTCCGGCGCGGCGGCCGCCGCGGGCTGCTGCGCCGTCAGCTCGACGTACCCGCCGAACAGCTTGTACGGCATCATCCGGGCGAGCTTCGCGGTGTCGATCAGCAGGACCTGGCGGGGCGGCAGCCCGGCGCGGTCGGTGATGCCGGTGTTGTCCTCGGTCTCCGCGGGGCGTAGCCGGCCGGTGACACTTACCTCACCCGCGGTGGGCGGCGGCACCTCCGGCGGGGCCTCGGCGGTCGGTCCCATTCGCACCCAGCCCCGGTTGACGATAACGGCGGCGCCGTCCGCGGTCACCAGCGGAGTGATCACGTAGAAACCGGCCTGCCCGTTTTGCGGGCGGCGGCGAACCACCAGCTCATGCGCCTGATCGAAGCGGCCGGTGACCGTGACGGTGCGGAACTTCACCGCCTCGGGCACGCTCGCGCCCGGCCGGTCCAGTTCGGCGAGCGGGACCGTCGCCGCGGCGATGTTGGCGTGCGCCCGCTCGCTGGCCGCCGACCGCTCCTCGTAGCGCCCGAACTGCCATCTGCCCAGGAAGACGAAGGCGGGGATGAGCAGCAGGACCAGCAGGTGGAACGCCAGCCAGCGCGGTCTCAGCAGGAACCGGTACACGCTTTCAGCCTAGGCAGGCCGGTGAGTGGTCCAGGACCCGGCCACGGCAGGCGGCCACCGGATCACGCCATGCGCGTCCTTGTACGTGGTGAAGGTCCCCCCACCGGCCGATCATGATCTCGTGGAACCACTCGCGAACGGGGGAGGCATGCCGTACGGTCGTACCGATTTCGTCCACGGCACGTCGCTCTGTCCCGCAGGAGCCGTCTCGCATATGACCGCGTCCACTCTCGCGTTGCCGTCCGCCGCCGCCCCGCACCCGGCGTTGCCGAGGATCTCCGTACTCGTCCGGCACGCGGCGCCGCGCGTGCTGGAGGGCATGATCCTGCCCGTCGCCGTGTTCTACGCGGGCCTGCTGGTGGCCGGGGTCAACGGCGGGCTGGCCATGGCGGTGGCCTGGGTGTACGGAGGGGCCGCGCTGCGGCTGGTCAGGCGGCAGAGCGTTCCCGGCACCGTGCTGCTGGCGATACTGGCGATCACGGTGCGGGCGGCGCTGGCGCTGGTCACCGGCGACGTGGTCATCTACTTCCTGCAGCCGACGCTCGGCGTGTTCTGCGCGAGCCTGGCCTTCCTGGCCACGGCCGCCGCGCCGCGCCCGCTGATCCAGCGGGTCACCACCGACCTGGTGCCGCTGCCCGAGCATCTGCTCCACCATCCGGTGATGCGCCGGTTCTTCAGGCACCTGTCGCTGTTGTGGGGAACGGTGCAGTTCGTCAACGGGACGCTGAGCCTGTGGCTGCTGTTCAGCGAGTCGATCGAGACCTACCTGATCGTCCGGACGTCCGCGGTGGCCGTCCTCATGGTCGCCGCGGCGGGAGTCTCGCTGCTGGCCTTCCGGCGGGTGCTCCGCGTCCTGCAGAGGCCGTGACCGGGCGGCCGTGAGTCGCGGCCGGGACGGGCTCGGGGCCGGTCGCCGGATGGCCGGGGGCCGGCCGGCCGGGCGGATGGCCGGCGTCAGCCGGCCAGACGCGCGCCGGGGCCGAGGCGGGGGGTGACCTCGCGGGGCGAGGGCACCTCGTGGCCGTCCGCGCAGCGCATGTGCAGTTCGACGGGGGAGCCGCAGTCGCGGTGGGTCAGGACGACCGAGGGGCCGTCGGGGTCGGCCACGTAGCGGTCGCCCCAGTGCATCAGGCTGACCATGATCGGGTACAGGTCGAGGCCCTTCTGCGTGAGGCGGTACTCGTCGCGGCTGCGGCTGCCGGGCTCGCGGTAGGGGACCTTGCGGAGCAGCCCTTCCTCGACCAGTCGCGTGAGGCGGGCGCTGAGCACCTGGCGGGGGGCGCCGGTGCCGGCCTGCATGTCGGCGAACCGGCGCACGCCGTTGAAGACCTCCCGCAGCACGAGGAGCGTCCATTTCTCGCCGATGACCGCGAGCGTGCGCTCGATCGAGCAGTTCTCCACCCGGAAAGGGGTTCGCCCGGACATGGAGGCATCGTAGGCGTTCATTTCCCTCCCTCCAATGCAGCTAAGTCTAGTTGACAGACTCAGGTGGGCTGGGCGAGTCTGAGTCTATGATTCAGACTCAGGCCGACTCGCGTCGTGCGCTCCCCTCCGCTCCCGGGACGCCCGCGCCCCGACCGGGTACGGCGCCGGTCGCCGCGGTGCGCGTCCGTCCCGCCCGGATGGACGACGAGGACAGAGTGCGGGCCTTCGTCGCCGGACTGTCCCTGCGCAGCCAGTCGCTACGCTTCTTCGGCGGAGTCTCGCGGCCTGGCAGGGCGCTGGTGAGCGCCATGGTCGCCGTCGGCGAGGCGCGCGACGTCCTGCTGGCCGTGGACGCCGGCGAGCGGATCATCGGGCACGCGATGAGCTTCACCCGGGACGGGTCGACCGAGATCGCGGTGGTCGTCGCCGACGAGTGGCAGGGCGTGGGGCTCGGCTCACGGCTCGTGCGCAGGCTGCTCGCGCGTGCCGTCGCCCGCGGCGCGACGGCGGTGACCATGGACGTCATGGGGGAGAACCGCAAAGTGCTGTCCATGGTCGCCCGGTGGTGGCCGCACGCGCGGATGCGCGTGGTCTCCGGCACCGTCGAGATCGCCGCGTCGCTCGAGGCGGCGCCGGCCGGATGAGCCGCACGCCCCGCCGCCGTCGCGCCCAAGGTGGTTAGGATGGGGTGCGCTCGGAGGGTTGTGCCCCGGGGTTTGCAGAACAACGTTCTGTTGAGTCACCATTGACATCGTGAAGACCGCGAAGAACGGACGAGACGGCCGCACCCGCATCATCGAGGGTGCCCTGCGCCGCTTCAGCCAGGACGGAGTCTCGGCCACGACGCTCGCCAGCCTCCGCGAAGAGAGCGGCGTCAGCGTGGGGAGCTTCTACCACCACTTCGCCAGCAAGGAACACGTCTTCGGGGTGCTCTACTCCGAGATCCAGAACATGTACCAGCAGGCGTTCGTGGAAGAGCTGTGCCGCCATGACAGCGCCCGGGGCGGCATCGAGGCGATCGTCGCCATGCACATGGCCTGGTGCGGTGAGCACCCCGAGCGGGCCCGCATCCTGATCAGCGAACGCCCGCCCCGCCGCGACGAGCCGGGCGGCCCCGAGGTCGCCGAGTCCCGGCGGGCCTTCTTCCGCCAGGTGTCCGACTGGTGGCGCCCGCACATGAAGGACGGCGTGCTGCGGCCGGTGCACCCCACCATGTGCTACGTGCTGTGGCTCGGCCCGGCCACCGAGATGTGCCGCCTGTGGTTCTCCGGGGCCCACCAGCCGACCGAGGAGGAGATCAGGTCCCTCTGCGAGGCCGCCTGGCTGAGCCTCCGGCTCGCCTGACCCGGCGCGCCTGCGGCCGGGAGTCCCGGCCGGCCGCCTAAAGTGGGCCACCCCCGTTCCGCGCGGCACAGGATGGGGGCGACCATCATGGAGGTAGGGCTCGGGCTGCCCGTCGGTGACCTCGCGGTGCTGCGCGACTGGGCGTCCCGCGCCGAGGCCGGTCCGTTCTCGACCCTCGGCCTGCTCGACCGCCTCGTCTACGACAACCCCGAGCCGCTGGTGACCCTCGGAGTCCTCGCCGGGGCCACCTCCCGCGTCCGCCTGATGACCGAGGTGCTGGTCGCGCCACTGCGACCGGTCGCCCTGCTCGCCAAGCAGTGCGCCACGCTCGACCGGCTCTCCGGCGGCCGCCTGACGCTCGGCGTCGGCGTCGGCGTGCGCGAGGACGACTTCCAGGTCGCGCAGGTCGACTACCGCGGGCGCGGCCGGCGCCTGGACGAGCAGATGAGGACCTTGCGGCGCCTGTGGGCCGGCGAGGCGTACGGCGGGGGCGCCGGGCCGATCGGGCCCGCGCCGGCCCGCGCCGGGGGTCCCGAAGTGCTCTTCGGCGGCTTCGTCCCGGCGACCGCCGACCGCGTGGCGCACCACGGCGACGGTTTCCTCGGGGCGATGTTCGGGCCGCAGGACATGGGCCGCTTCTTCCGGACGGTGGAGCGGGCGTGGCGGTCTGCCGGGCGCGAGGGCCGTCCACGGCTGGTCGCGCAGGCCAACGCGGTCCTCGGCCCCGAACAGGTCGTGGACGACGCCGGGCGGGCCCTGCGGGCGTACTACGACTTCGGCGGCTACCGGCACAAGGTGGTCCAGGGGCTGCTGACCACGCCGGACGCCGTCAGGCGCGCCATCACGGCCTTCGGCGACGTGGGCGCCGACGAGGTGATGCTCTACTGCTGGTCCGCCGACCCCGGCCAGGTCGGGCGCATCGCCGACGCCCTTCCTTGAGCCGACCGCTCCTGCGGTGCCCCTCCCCATTTCGGCACGCTCGCGCACCGAAAGCTTAAATCGTCTTGACAAGAAAGTTTGTCGGTGAGACGGTACGACCAGAGGCGCTGATCGGGGCCCGCGAAGGCGGCGATCACGCCGGGGACGACCGCGTGAACGACCACCGACTACGAAGGAATGTGTGATGAACGCCAATGGTGAGATCACCCCCGACCTGCGGGCCGGGCGGCGCGAATGGATCGGGCTGGCCGTGCTGGCCCTGCCGACTCTGCTGATGTCGCTGGACATCAGCGTGCTGTACCTGGCGCTCCCCCAGCTGAGCCGGGGCCTCGGCGCCGACTCCACCCAGCAGTTGTGGATTTTGGACATCTACTCGTTCATGCTCGCCGGGTTCCTGGTCACCATGGGCACCCTCGGCGACCGCATCGGCCGTCGCAAGCTCCTGCTGGCCGGCGCCGCGGCCTTCGGCGCCGCCTCGATCCTGGCCGCGTACTCGGTCAACCCGCAGATGCTCATCGCCTCCCGTGCACTGCTCGGCATCGCCGGAGCCTCGCTCATGCCCTCCACGATGGCGCTGATCCGCAACATGTTCCGCGACCCCAAGCAGATGGGCGCCGCGATCGGCATCTGGTTCGCCTGCTTCATGGGCGGCATGACGGTCGGTCCGCTGGTCGGCGGGCTGCTCCTTGAGCACTTCTGGTGGGGCTCGGCCTTCCTCCTCGGCGTCCCGGTCATGGTGCTGCTGCTGGTCGTCGGCCCGCGCCTGCTGCCGGAGTACCGCGACCCGAACGCCGGCCGCCTCGACCTGGCGAGCGTCGCGCTGTCCCTGGCGGCGATCCTGCCCGCCATCTACGGCCTGAAGGAACTGGCCCGCGACGGCGCGCACGCACTGCCCGTCGCCTCCCTGGTCGCCGGTGTCGCCGTGGGCGCCGTGTTCGTCCTGCGCCAGCGCGGGCTCGCCAACCCGCTGCTCGACCTGCGGCTGTTCGCCAACCGCACCTTCAGCACCGCGATGGGCGTCGGGCTGGGGGCGGGCGTCGTGATGGCCGGCACCACCCTGCTGTCCAGCCTCTACCTGCAGACCGTGCAGGGCCTGGGCCCGATGGACTCCGGCCTGTGGCTCCTCCCGCAGAACGTGGCCATGGTGGTCGGCTCGATGGTCGCCCCGGCGCTGGCCCGCAAGATCCGCCCCGCCTACGTCATCGCCACCGGCCTGCTGATCGCGGGGGCCGGTCTGGTCGCCCACACCCAGGTCCCGAGCGTCGACGGCCTGCCGCTGCTGGTCACCGGGCTGGTGCTCACCTCCTTCGGCATCGCCCTGCCGATGTCGCTCACCATGAACCTCATCATGGGCTCGGTCTCGCCGGAGAAGGCCGGTTCCGCCGCCTCGATCAGCGAGACCAGCGGCGAGTTCGGCGTCGCCCTGGGCGTCGCCGCCCTGGGCAGCCTCGGCACCTTCGTCTACCGCACCGAGCTCACCGGCGGCCTGCCCTCGGGCGTCCCGGCCGGCGCGGCCGACACGGCGCACCAGAGCATCACCGCCGCGCTCGGCGCCGCGCAGCAGGTCGGCGGGCAGCTCGCCGCCGACCTGGTCGAGACGGCCCGGGCCGCCTTCACCAGCGGGCTGAACGTCGTCGCCGCCGTCGGCGCGACCGTCTTCATCGGCTTGGCCGTCCTGTCGGCGGTCGTCCTGCGGGACAGCGGCGTCCCGGCCGCGCCGGCGCCGCAGACCGAGGACGCCGACGGTTCCGGCGAGACGGTCCGCGCTGAAGCCGCCGAAACCGCCGAGGCCGCTGAAGGCGCCGAGGACGCGCGCCTCCTGGCGAGCGTCGACTGACCCAGACCAGCCCGGAACAGCCCAGACCAGACGAGCCCAGCCCAGACCAGCCCAGACCAACTCGACCCGTTCCGAAGCCGGAGCCGGGTGGCCGCGAGACTTCGCCGGCCACCCGGCTCCATCCATGCGCCGCCCATGGCGGCGCTGACCGTCGAGCCGCCACAGCCGATCGGGCCTTCGCCGGGACGTCAGGCCCGGGTGGTCTCGGCCGGTTCGGAGGCGGCCGGCGACGCCGGTGGATCAGGGACCGGGGCGCTGGGCCCGGACTCCCGGTGGTGGGCGGCCACGGCCAGATCGAGGAGGAACGGCGCGAACAGCGCCGTCAACGCCCCGAGCACGGCGCCCGGCGTGACCTCCCCGGCGAGGACCACGGTCAGCACCGCGAGGACGATGGAGCCGGCGGCCAGGAAGGCGGTCCGCCTCCGCGGCAGGTGGCGGACGTGGCGGACCAGGCGCGGCGCCGCGTCGCCCAGGACCAGGCCGGCGACGTAGGCGCCGCAGACCAGGACCCCGACCAGCAGGACGACGCCGGGCGGCGGATGTCCGGTGAGGTGTGAGACCGCCGCCGCGATCGCCCCGGACACGATGGCCGCGAGCCGGTGGGGATGTGAGACCCGCATGGAGACGCCTCCCTTCAGAAGTCCGCTATGAGATCGGTCAGCACCGTTCCCAGGGAGGCCGGATCGGTGGCGTAGTAGACGTGGCCGGAGGTGGCGTCGGCGATCCGCCCCATGGCACTCGCCGTCGCCGAGTCGATGTCCGCGCCGTAGGCGACGATGAGGACCCGGACCGCGCACGGCCGATCGGGGCTGCCGAGCTTCTTGACCAATTCGTCGAGGGTCAGCCCGGTCTTCCTCGATCCCTTCGTGGTGGAGGTCTTCTGCTCGGAGTCCGCGCCGTCGGTCAGGACGACGACCGAGCTGGTGGAGCCGGTCGCGCACCGCCCGGCCATGTCCGTGACGGTGTCGGCGATGCTGTTGTAGAGCCCGGTCCGGCGCGTGCCCTCGCGGAACCCCGTGGTGACGAACCGCTGGAAGTTCGCCTGTACGTCGGTCAACGTGCTCTTGGTGACGTCGGAGAGCGGGAGGATGTCCTGCCAGTCGCGTCTCAGCTCAGGGTGCAGGGTGGCGAAGACGCGGACTCCGACCCTGTCGCCGTCGTGGAAGCCGGCGATCATCTGCTCGACCCCCGCCATCGCGATGTCGATCTTCCTGGCGCCCGTTTCCCGCACCGGGTCGCTCATCGACCCCGAATAGTCGACCAGCACGTGGGTCTGCACGGGTTTGCGGAGCTCTGTCGCCCAGGTGGTGAGGACGTCGTCGAAGAATCCACGCGGGCAGTCGATCGTGCCGTTGTTCCCGCCGGCGCCGACGACGTCGTTCCCGCCGGCGTTGTTCCCGGCGGGTTCGGTCGCGACGCACGGCGGCTCCGACAGGTGATCATTGGTCCCCTCTTCGTAGACCGCGTCGTACCCGTCCGGATACAGATCCTGAATCTGCCGCGCACCCAGGGCGAGTCGATCATGGGCCGCGGGGTCGGGCACCCGGAATCCGAGGTCCTGGAATTCCTTCTGCAGTTCGGGTTGGAGAAGATGGCTCTGGAAAGCCTGTGCCACCTTGTTCTCCGCCGAATGCGCCCGCGGCGCGGGATCGATGAGCACGAATGGGTTGTCAGAAAGTATTGAGCGGTGCTTGAGGAAGATCGGCACCAGCGGGTCGTCCGGCCGTCGCTCCGGTCCGGCGCCGGGACAGCCCACCTTGGCCGGTCCGCCGGTGTTGTACAGCCACACCGTCTGTTCCTCGATGACGATCGCCTGGTCGGAGTCGCCGGACTTCCTGGTGAGCCCGCACAGCAGGTCGACCGTGGTGTGCCCGTAGTGGCTGAAGGCCTTCTCCATGGCGCGGACACCCTCGCGCACCTTCGCCCGCAGTGCCGTGGTCTCGGCGGGGAACGGCTTCTTGGCGTCCGGCCTGCGCACCATCTCGGCGATCTCCTTCGCCGCGCCCCCCTTCTTCGGGTCGCCGGCCTCCCAGATCATGCCGAGTGCGGTCTCCAGCCCGATCGTCGACACGTTCGGATTGGTCTTCCCCAAGGGCGGATCGCAGGAAGCGCCTCCGCAGTCGGTGAGGTCTTTCCAGGTGATGGTCGCGGTCTTGAACCTGTCCAGAGACTTCCGGGCGGAACGGCGCACGGCGATGACCATCGGTGAGCGCGCCAAGGATTTGGGCGGCTCATTGGACAGGCCCAGTTCGTTTTTTTCGCACTGGTAGGCGTTCATATGGGCGCCGCACGAGTCGGTGCGCTCCTTGAGCTGCACCCACCACATGGACGAGGCGGGCATCCAGATCAGCGGATAGTCGTCCAGCGGCCCGGGCGCGTCCACCGCGCCCGGCGCGCTGTGCCGGCGCCACGCTTCGATCAGTTTGAGAAGGGTCGACCCCGACTGCGAGTTGAGGACGTTCAGGCAGACGCGCCTGCCGTCCATCTCGTAACCGTGCGGGCCGGTGAACCGCTGGGCCAGGCGCCGTATGACACCGATCTTGTCGACGGACGCGACGACGGGAATGGTGCTGTCGCCGACGCATCCCTCTCCCTGCGGCCGGGTGGTCAGGGTCCCGGAGAACGGGACGAGCACGGAGGCGGCGAGCACGGCCGCGACCAGCCCGCCGATCCGGGGCCCTTGTGCGCGACCTGCCAAAGCCACCCCTTCTTCTCGGAAATCGGTGCGAGAAGAATATGGTGCCAGATATGGCAATTACCGCCGTATCACTTGACTGATCCGGAGCTCCGCAACCGGGTGCCGCCGATACGGTCTCGGCTTTTCATGCCATTCGGGTGGGCCGAATCGACGCCGTCGGAAAACGCGGACCGATCTTAGGCGGCCCGGGCTGGGGCCGCCTAAGACTGATTTATCCGATCTATCCGGAATGGCGAATAATAAAGGTTTGCTCCATATTCAGACCTGCTGCGGGAGCCGGTCGCGGAGTCCTGCCTGCTGGATCCAGGCCGGGTACGGAGGAAGGGCCTCGCGGCTCACCTCGTCGAGGCGGGCCAGATCGTCCTCGGTCAGCGTCAGTTCGGCCGCCGCGAGGTTGTCGGTGAGCTGGTCCACCCGCCTGGCGCCGATGATGACGCTGGTGACGGCGGGCTGTGCCAGCACCCAGGCGAGCGCGACGCGGGCCGCGCTCACCTCGTGGCGGGCGGCGACGGCCTTGAGCACGTCGATGACGTCGTAGGCCTTCTCCGTGTCGACCGGCACGAACTGCCCCTGAGCGTGGCGCGCCCCGGCGTCGGAGACGCCGTTCCGGTCGGTCTTGCCCGACAGCAGGCCGCCGGCGAGCGGGCTCCACACCATCAGGGCCAGATCCTCCGACCGCAGCATCGGGATCAGCTCCCGCTCGACGTCGCGTCCCACCAGCGAGTAGTACGACTGCACCGAGACGAACTCCGCCAGGCCGCGCGCCGCCGACACGCCGAGCGCCTTGGCGACCTCCCAGGCCGCGAGGTTCGAGCAGCCGATGTAGCGGATCTTGCCCTGGCGCACGGCGTCGTCCAGCGCGCGCAGCGTCTCCTCGATCGGCGTGTGCGGGTCGATGCTGTGGATCTGGTACAGGTCGATGTGGTCGGTCCCCAGCCTGCGCAGGCTGTCCTCGAGGCTGCGCGCGAGGTGCAGGCGTGAGAGGCCGACGTTGTTCGGGCCGGGCCCGGTGCGGGCGGCGAGCTTGGTGGCCAGGACGACATCGTCGCGGCGGCCCTTGAGGGCCCGGCCGAGCAGCGTCTCGGACTCACCGTCCGCGTACATGTCGGCGGTGTCGATGAAGTTGACCCCCGCGTCCAGGGCGGTGCCGACGATCTGGTCGGTGTCGTCCTGCCCCAGCCCGCCGACCATCTTGAACACCGGGTGGTCGGCGCCGCCGAACGTCATCGCGCCCAGGCAGAGCTCGGATACGTAGACCCCCGTACGGCCCAACGGTCGATATTTCATGTTTTGTCCCCCTTGTTACCGTTCGCCTTGCAGGTTACGGAGTTCGTCAACGACAATCCATGCGTGAAAGTCCGTTTTTCTTGAGCGATCGTCCGGAGGTCGGGTGGACCCTCTGTCGAACGTGCTGTCGCTGCTGAACGTCGAGAGCGCCCTGCCCCTGCGTTTCGAGGCGGGCGGCCCCTGGGCGGTGACCTTCGACGGGTACCCGCACGTGAAGTGCGGGGCCGTGCTCGCCGGTTCGTGCTGGATCGCCGTCGGCGACCTCGCGCCCGTGCTGGTCGAGGCCGGCGACTGCTACCTGATCAACGGTGGCGCGCCGTACCGCATGTTCAGCGACCCGCTGGTCGAGCCCGTCCACGCCTCCGTCGTGTTCCGCGAGACCGTGGACGCGGTGTGCCGCTGGGGCACCGGGGACGAGGTGGTCATCGTCGGCGGGCCGATCAAGCTGGACATGGCGAACGCCCGGCTGCTGCTGGACGTCCTGCCGCCGTTCGTCCACGCGCCCGCCGAATCCGACCAGGCCGAGGTGCTGCAGGCGGCGCTGCGGCTGCTGGCGAGGGAGAACGCCGCCCCGGGGCTCGGCAGCGCGTTCGTGACCGACCGGGTCGCGCAGATCATCTTCATCCAGATCTTGCGCGCCCACGCGCGGGCCGCCTCCGGCGAGGGCCGCGCGACGGGCGACTGGCTGGGCGCCCTCATGGACTCGCAGATCGGCGCGGCTCTGCGGCTCATGCACCAGGACAACGGGCGCCGGTGGACGGTGGCCGAGCTGGCCGCCGAGGTCGGCATGTCACGGTCGAGCTTCGCACAGAGGTTCAGGTCGGCCGTCGGCTCGGCGCCGCTGGACTACCTGCTGCGCTGGCGCATGCACTCGGCCGGTCAGGATCTGCGGGCGACCGGCCGGACGATCAGCGCCGTGGCGGCCGCCTGGGGCTACGGCTCCGAGAGCGCCTTCAGCAACGCCTTCAAGCGCGTGATGGGCGTCTCTCCGCGGGCCTACCGCGCGGGCCGCGGCGCGGCTCAGGCGGCTAGGTGAGCTGACGGAGGCGGGTGGGGACGCGCCAGACCTCCTTGTCCAGGGAGATGTCCAGGCGCATGTCCATGCGGTGGCGGCGCAGGCCGGGGACCCGGAAGCGGTCGTGCACGTCGAAGCGCCCGCGGCGGGGATAGCCGAACCCGAGCGCGTCGGGCAGCACGCGCAGATCGTCCCGGTTGCCGCAGCGCGGACAGGTCCACGCGACCAGGTCCATGCCGCGGTTGTAGTCGTGGCAGGCGAGGAAGTACTCCTCCGGACGGAACCGGGACTCGCAGGCGAAGCACGGGATCAGCATGGAGATCCGCTCCTTGGTGCAGGTGGTGCGGGCGTACGCCCCAGGTCTACCTGTACCCGCTTACGTGCGGCTTGCCGTTCACTTGAGCGCCCGGTACCCCAGGTTGATCCGCCGAGGGCCGCTTACAGGGGTGCGATCGGGCGTTGATCCGACGTTGAACCCCGGGCGCGAGCCTTGACGGCAGAGGCGCGGAGCTTGGGGGGTTCAAGATCCGTGCTGACGTCCGGCCGGTCGTCGTCGTGAGGCGGCCGGTCGCCGCGAAGGCGCCACCGGTGACCAACCGGGCCCCCGGCGCCCCGCGGCGGCAGACGACCGGCCGGGCACTTCCACCCCCAGATAGGGCAGACAACGCCGTCATGCGACATATCGGGATGTAGAGTGATAAACCACGTGTGGATGACCAGGTTGGACGACGAGCCCATGAGCGGGGTCCGCGAGCTAATCGCCGACCTGATCCAGCTTCAGGAGCGCGCGCAGGTCGTCGGCCTCGGGGGAGCCCAGCCGGGAGAAGATGTCCAAGGCCCGCTTGAGGCAGTCGCCGCTGCGCCGGACGCTTCCGAGCCCGGTGAGGGCACGGCCTAGCACGGTCAGCGACAGCGCCTCGCCGTACGGGTGCCCGATCTCCCTGCTCAGTGTGAGCGCCTGCTCGGCGTACCGCGCCGCGTCCTTGTAACGCTCGGCGGCGATGAACGTCTCGGCGAGCCGGGTGCACACCCGCTGCTCCCACACCTTCTGGCCGCCGGCGCGGAAGAAGTCCAGGCACTCGGCGTGATGGACGACCGCCTCGGTGAGGCGGCCCACCCGTGACAGGACGATGCCGAGCTGGTAACGCGCGCGGGCCATGCCCGGCTCGCTCCCCAGCTCGGTGAAGATCGCCAGGCCCCGGTGGGCGGCGGCGATCGCCTCCTCGCTGTTGCCCAGGCCCAGGTGGTCGCGGGCGGAGTAGCTGGCCACCAGGGCCTCTCCGGCCGCCGCGCCGATGTCCTTGTAGGCCTTCAGAGCCGAGTCGAACAGGGCCAGCGCGTCCTGGTGGCGGCGCCTGCGCCCGGCGACGACGGCCAGGCCGTTGTAGATCTCTCCCCTGACGATGTGGTCGCCGGTCGAGTCGGCCAGGTCCAGGGCCGCGCGGAACTGCTCCTCGGCGTCGCCCATCCGATTGCTGCCGAACAGCACGCGGCCCAGGACGTACCGGCAGCGCAGCTCGCTGACCTTGTCGTTAACGGCCTGCGCCGCGGCGATCACCGCGCCGGTGCGTGAGACGAACTCGCGGCCGTAGGCGCCGGACTCCAGCAGCGGCTCCATCGCGACCAGCAGGTCGGCGGCGGGCGACAGCGCCTCGGCGGAGGGGCCGGACTCGGCGATCTGCCCGATGATGGCGAACATCGCCTCGGCTTCGACGGTCAGCCAGGTCACGGCCTCGTCGGCGCCCGCGAAGGTCCGGCCGGGCACGCCCGAGGACACCAGGTGGTCGGAGATCACACTGCCCTCGTAGGCGAGCCGGTGCGCCGCCTGGGCCGAGGTCAGGTAGAACCCGAGCAGCCGGCGCAGCGCCAGCGCCCCCGCCTCGGGGCTCTCGGTGGCCTCCGCCTGCTTGCGGGCGAACAGCCGCAGCAGGTCGTGGAAGCGGTACCGGCCGGGCGCCGGCGCCTCCAGCAGGCTGACGTCGACCAGCGACTCCAGGATGTCCTCGGTCTCGATCATGCTGAGCGACAGCACCGCCGAGGCCGCCTGGATGCCGATGTCCGGTCCGTTCGGCAGCGAGAGCAGGCGGAAGGCCCGCGCCTGTCCGGGGTCCAGGTGCCCGTAGCCCAGCGAGAAGGTGGCGTCCACGGCCAGGTGCCCGATGCGCATCTCGGAAAGGCGCCGGCGCTCGTCCGCGAGCCGGGGCACCAGCGAGGCCACCGTCCACGACGGCCTCGCCGCGAGCCTCGCCGCGACGATGCGGACGGCCAGCGGCAGGAAGCCGCAGATGGCGACCACGTCCATGGCCGCGGGGCGCTCCGCCGCCACCCGCTCGGCGCCGGCGACCGCCGAGAACAGCGTCAGCGCCTCGTCCGGCTCCATGACCTCAAGATCCAGCAGCCGGGCCGAGGGCAGGTCGGCCAGCTTCCCCCGGCTCGTGATGATCGCCGCGCACCCGGCCGTCCCGGGCAGCAGGTGCTCCACCTGCTCGGCGTCCCGGGCGTTGTCCAGCAGGACGATCATCTGCCGGTCGGCGAGCAGCGAACGGAACAGCGCGCCGCGCTCGGCGAGGCCGTCGGGGATGATGTCCACCGGGATGCCGAGCGCGCGCAGGAACGCCGCCAGCACCGACTCGGGGGCCGTCGGCTCCTTGCCGTAGCCGCGCAGGTCGGCGTACAACTGCCCGTCGGGGAACACGTCGTGCAGCGAGTGGGCCACGTGCACGGCGACCGCCGTCTTGCCGACCCCGCCGATGCCCGAGACGGCCGCGACGGGCATGCCCTCG
This sequence comes from Sphaerisporangium sp. NPDC004334, assembly GCF_053602655.1. Taxonomy (NCBI): domain Bacteria; kingdom Bacillati; phylum Actinomycetota; class Actinomycetes; order Streptosporangiales; family Streptosporangiaceae; genus Sphaerisporangium; species Sphaerisporangium sp. NPDC004334. The sequence goes on along the minus strand of NZ_JBSGDZ010000014.1, from coordinate 85,280 downwards.
GTGCCGGTGGCGCTGGTCAGCAGCGTGCGCAGCCGGTTGACGACCTGCCTGCGGCCGGTGAAGTCGCTGACGGCGGCCGGGAGCTGGGCGGGACGGGGCATCTCCTGGAAGCCCTCGTGCTCGGCCTCGGCGCTCTCCGCGCCGGGGAAGGGCGTCTCGCCCGTGGTCCTCGCGGCGGGGGTGCGCGGGGCGCCGCCCTGCTCGCGGCGGTCGGCGGTCCCCGCCGGGGCGGGCGGGGACGCGGGGCGCCGTTCCTGCGCGGTGGGCGCCCACGCGAGCCGCGGATCGGCGCCGAGGATGCGCTGGTGGAGCGAGGACAGCTCATGGCCGGGGTCGATGCCCAGCTCCTCCACCAGGGCCCGCCGGGTGTCGGAGAACACCGCCAGTGCCTCGGCCTGACGCCCGCAGCGGTAGTAGGCGAGCATGAGCTGGCCGCGCAGTCGCTCGCGCAGCGGGTGCTCGGCCGTCAGGGCGATCAGCTCGGGGATGACGTCGGCGTGCCGGCCGAGCTGGAGGTCCAGCTCCATCAGGTTCTCGACGACGCCGATGCGGCGCTCGACGAGCCTGCCGCGCTGGCTCTCGATGTACGGGCCGAGCGCCCCGGCGAGCGGTTCCCCCGACCACAGGGCGAGGGCGTCGCGCACGGTGGCGGCCGCGCCCGGCAGGTCGCCCGCCTTGCGCCGCGCCTCCGCCGCGGCCACGGAACGCTCGAAGAGCGTCAGGTCCAGGGCGTCGGGCGCCAGGCGCAGCGCGTACCCCCGGCCCACCGATGTGAGCAGCTCAGGGCGCATGCGGGGCGAGCGGTCGGGCTCCAGTACGGCCCGCAGCCGCGACACGTACGTGCGCAGCGCGCCGAGCGCGCGCGGCGGGGCGTCCTCCCCCCAGATGGCGTCGATCATCTCCATCGGGGTCACCGCGCGGCCCTCGCGGAGCAGCAGCATGGCGAGGATGGATCGTTGCAGAGGGGTGCCCAGTTCGACCTCGCGGCCGGACAGCCAGGCCTGAACCGGTCCGAGCACCGCGAAGCGAAGGCCAGCCGCAGCCTCTTGACCAGCCATTTTCCCTGCTTCTCCACCCTCAAGACGGTTCTATTGGCAAATGATAGGTCCCCACATGCTTTATGCCCTATGCGGCGCCCGTCGCGTTAATCGAGTCGTTGATTTCTCGTTGATCTGCCGTTGACCGGTCACGGCGATGCTGATGGCACGTCGAACGCGGCCCACCGAAGAGGGGCGGTCACGGGCGGCGACGGCACCGCCGCCGGATCCGGGTCAGGGGAACCGGATCCGGCAGGAGCCGGGCAAGTGCCTTGCAGGCGGAGGTAAGGCCGTTGTAAGCGCCCTGCAGGCGATGGGTTCTATCAATTTGGTCATAAGCCCCGAAGCACCAAGCACACGGGGGAACCCGCAATAGGAGAACCGCAATGCACCGCTCGATCCGCAACGTCCTGGGCCTGGCCGCAGCCTCCGCCGTCATCGCGGTGGGCCTCCCCGCCCTCGCCACCTCCGCCTCCGCGGCGACCGCCACGAAGACGGCCTCCGCCTCCAGCTACGACTTCGACGACGACTGGGGCTACTACTACTCCAAGTACTTCAACGGCTCCCGCGCCAAGGCCCGCGGCACCGTCTACGAGGACGAGGACGGCGACTTCCACGTCGAGGGCCGGCTGTACGACAAGTCCTCGCCGGGCTGGCTCTGCGGCTACGTCCAGGTCAAGTTCGAGAACGAGGACGGCGACGACTCGACGTACTGGGCCAAGAAGTGCGGCTCCAGCGGGTCCCGCTACTTCCACTTCTCCTCCGACGACGTCGACAACATCTCGGTCCGCGTCTGCTACTGGGACAACCACCACGCCGCGAAGAAGTACTGCGGCCGCTGGAACTACGTCTACGAGAGCGACGGCGACGAGTGATCCACGCCACCGAGGCGTCCGCCGGATGAGGCCACGGCCTGATCCGCGCGGCGAGCCCGCGGCACGTTGGGGACGCGCCGCGGGAGCACCACAGGGGACGCCCCAGGGGGTTGAACGGGGGAAGTGAGACCTCCTGGGGCGTTATTCACCGGGGAGACCCGGAAGACACGGGGGAAGTGCCGGGGAGCCGGGTCGCGCGGGGGGTGCGCCGGGGAGCCGGGAACGCGGGGAAGTGCCGGCGAGCCGGGCCGCACGGGGGGGGTGCGCCGGGGAGCCGGAGACACGGGGGAAGTGCCGGGGAGACCCGGAAAGCAGGGGGAGCTCGAAGTACACGGGGGAAGTGGGGGGAAACACACAGCCCGCCCAGTGGCCGGGAAGGCTACCGGGCGGGCTGCGCGTTCCATGGGTTCATCGAAGGGACGGGGAGCTCACGCGGCTTCCACGAGACCGAGTCTCGCGTGCATCCGTTCTCGAACCACCGGCCATTCACCGGCCAGGATGGAGTAGTACGCGGTATCTCGGACCGTGTCGTCGGCGCCTCGGCTGTCCGCCCGCCGCACACCGTCCAGGTGTGCGCCGAGGGCCTCGATGGCGGCCCGGGAACGCAGGTTGCGTACGTCTGCCTTGAGGGTGATGCGGTGGACCTGCCAGGTCTCGAAGGCGAGCGAGAGCATCAGGTACTTGCTCTCCCGGTTCACGCTGGTGCCCTGGGCCGATGCGGCCAGCCAGGTGTAACCGATGTCCGCCACGGACGGGACCTCGCCCACCACGCCCCGCGTGCCGGGAGGCCAGGGCAGGGGTCCCTGCCAGTACTCCAGGTGCATGAGACGGGTGGCACCGACGACTCTGTCGGTGTGCAGCCACCGGATGGCGAAGGGCATGGTGCGGCCCTCCGCCTGCTCAGCCTGAGCGGTCTCGACGTACGAGGTCATCTCTTCCCGACTGGCGGGAACCCGAGTGAAGGCGTAGGTGGAACGGTCTTCACTCGCCGCGGCGACCAGGTCGTCGACCACCGCGAGGCTGAGTGGTTCCAGGCGCACGGAGCGCCCGGACAGGGTGACAAAAGCGGGCATGAGCACATGATGAGGGCTCCATTGCAGACTCTGCGCCAAATCGGATGGAACTTCTAGGTGAGCGTCCAGGAAAGCGCTGATCATGAGGGTAAAGGCGCAGGTCAGAGCCATGATCACCGCACGGTTCCGGTGCTGGCCGGCGGTAAAGGTTCGGTAATGCCGATCAGGGTGCCGCCGGCGCCGGCGAGGCGGGCAGCCAGGCCGCCGGACACCCCCTCGGAGTGAGCGCCGCGAGGGCGCCGTCAAGGTGCGAAAGGGCGGCCGCCACCCACGGCAGTCCGAGCGGTTCCGGGCTCTCGAGCGCGGCCAGCCGCCGCTCCTCGTCCTCGCCGTACAGCAGGCTCGTGGCGACCCGGACGCTGAGGTCGGCGGGCCGGTCGCCGAAGGCGGAGCCGGGCAGGACGCCCACGCCGTGCCGTTCGAGCAGGACGGTGGCCAGCTCGTCCGAGGTGCCGAACCGTCCGAGCGGAGTGAGGTCGGGATACAGGTAGAAGCCGCCCTGGGGCTCGGCCACGATGGCGCCCGCCCGCGTGAAGCGGCCGGCCACCGCGCGGGCCACGATGCCGTGCAGCCTCCTGCTCGCGGCCACCCGCTCGACCAGCTCCGGCGGTTCGGTGTAGGCGTAGGCCGCGGCGTGCTGCACCGGGGCGGCCGGGCTGGACCAGATCTCCGAGGCCACGGCGAGCATCGCCTCCCGGAGCGGCCACGAGGGCAGCCGCGCCACGCCGATGCGCCACCCGCCGAGGGCGAGGCTCTTGCTCAGCCCGCTGGTGACCACGGTGCGCTCGGGCGCGACGTCCGCCGGGCTGAGGAACTCGGCATCGGGATCGTGGACGAGGTCGCGGTAGATCTCGTCGGAGATGATCGTCAGGTCCAGCTCACGGGCGACCTGGGCCAGGCGCCGCACGGTCCTCGGGGTCGCGAGCCTGCCGGTCGGGTTGTCGGGCAGCGTCACCAGCACCGAGCCGACCGTGCGTCCCCGGGCGCGCGCGCGTGAGACCGCTGCGGCCACCTGCTCGGGATCGGGCGTCCCCCCCTCGCCGGAGGACGCCGGCACCATGATCGGCTGCACGCCGGCCAGACCGGTCTGGGCCGCGTAGCTCACCCAGCTCGGCATCGGCAGCACGATGTCACCGCCGATCGCCAGCAGCAGGGCGTACAGCAGCGGCTTGCTGCCCGGGCCGCAGACCACCAGGTCGGGATCGGTGGGCAGCCCGCGGCGCTCCCAGTAGCCGGCCGCCGCCTCGCGCAGGGCCGCAGCGCCGGCGACCGGCCCGTAACCGTTCTCCCGCGAGGCCGCCTCGAGGCGCTCGCGCAGTGCCGGGTGGACGGGGAGGCCCGCCTCGCCGAAGGCCAGGTTGAGAACCCGTTCTCCGGCGCGGCGTCTTCGGGCAATGTCCTCATTAGCTGCCAGGGTTGCTGAAAGTGTGACATTCATCGTCATAACCTCCTGGTGTCTGGGGACCTGCCCAGCTTGAACGGGTACACCCATCGGCACAAGCGAGGCTTTTCGGTGGTGAGCACAAGGAGAACCGATGCTCGACTTACGGCGGCTGTCCCTGCTCCGCGAGTTCGCGCGCAGGGGCAGCATCGCCGCCACGGCGGCGGCGCTCGGCTACAGCGCCTCGGCGGTGTCGCAGCAGCTCGCGACCCTGGAACGCGAGTCGGGTTCGGCGCTGTTGGACCGCACATCTCGTAGCGCCGAACTCACGGAGGCCGGGTACCGGCTCGTCGAGCACGCCGAACGCATCCTCGCCATGGTGGAGACCGCCGAGTCCGACCTGTCGGCCCATGCCGCCACGCCCTCGGGCCGCGTGGTCGTGACCGCCTTCCCCACGGCGGCCGTCGCCTTCGCCCCGGTCCTCGTGCGGTCGCTGCGCCGGCACACCGCACTGTCGCTGCGGCTGCGCCAGGGCCGGTCCGGCCGCGGCATCAGGGAGGTCGAGGCGGGAGAGGCGGACATCGCGCTCGTGGACGACTGGTACGGCGGCATGCGTTCGCGAGGCACCGACACCTTGCGCGTGCTGCCGCTGCTGCACGACCCCATCGTGCTCGTCGTGCCCCGCCGGCACCGGATGGCCGACCCGTCGGTCCCGGTCGACATGCTGACCCTGCGCGACGAGCCGTGGATGGCCACCCCCGACGGAGAACCGTCGCGGATGGCGGTGGACCGCCTGCTGTCGGACGTCGGAGGCGCCCTGCCCGTGCCGTGGGAGTTCGAAGGGCTCGGCACCATCCTCAGCCTGGTCGCCAAGGGCATCGGCATCGCCGCGGTGCCGGCGCTGGCCCTGGCCGCCGGAGTGCGGGGCGTCGCGGTGCGCGAGATACCCGGCAACCCGGTCACCCGGGAGGTGCGAGCCGTCGTCAGGACGGCGAGCGTCAACCGTCCGTCGGTCGCAGCGACGCTGCGAGCCCTGCACGTTGCGGCCCGCTACCTCGCCGCCGACCTCGCGCCCGTCCGGTCCTCCACCGACTAGCGGGGCGCGGCCGCCGTGGCGGTGCGGGACCGGGCGGGGCGAGGACGGCGGGGCAGGCGGGGCCGGAGGCCGGGCCGCTGCCGCGCCTCAGGTCAGCAGTCGACCAGGTCGGGCCGCTGGTTGAGGATCTGCGCGCGGGCGGTGACGAACTCCGCGTGCGCCTTCTCGGCCGCGGGGTCGAAGACCGCGACGCGGTGGCAGTTCTGGAAGGCGAGCCGCACCCCGAAGTGCCGTTCGAGGGCGCCGCGCATCGCGTCGCTCGCCAAGCAGCGCAGCAACTGGCCCCGCGCCGCCTCGTCCGGCGGCGGCGTGAGGTTGTCGGCGAACTCGGCGCCGCTCTGCTCGCGTTCCCGGACCAGCCCGGTGATCAGGGACCAGGCGTACGGGAGCGAGTCGCGGACGCAGGCGAGGAACGCCTCGTCGTCCACGTCGCCGGTGCGGGCCTGGTCGACGAGCTCGTTCGGAACGGTCAGCGACATGCGGGTTCTCCTCTCGAGATGGGCGGGTCCGAGGTCAGGCGTCAGGTCGGACCGGCTCCAGGTGGCGGTGGGGGGACGGTCACATGGGCGGCGCGTGCCGCCGCGGGGGTCGTCCGGCGTCGTCCGGCGTTCCGGCGTCGCGGCCTCGTGCAGGCTCGTACGGCGTCGTGCGGCACCGTGCGGCCTCACAGCCTCGAGCCTCGTGCGGCGTCGCGTGGGGACGTGCGGCGTCATCCCGCGTCGTCCGGTGTCATCCGGCGGGGACGGTGGGGCGCTCGCCGAAGACGAAGCCGTGGTCGATCTGCTTGCGCAGGTCTTCCCCGGTGGCGCGGTTCGCCCAGGCTTCGGCGTTGCGGACGTGGAACTCGATGGTCTGCCGGCCGAACCTCTCCCAGTTCTTCTCCTGCGCCTGTACGCGCGCGAGGAGCGTCACGAGGGCCTGCCGGTTGGCCGGCTCCAGGTCCTCCAGGGTGAACGCGCGGCCCTGCTCCATGGCGCGGACGGCCGGCGAGTGCTCCAGGCACACCAGCAGGTCTTCGCCCACCTGCTCCTGGAGGAAGGCGACGTCGGCCGCGGAGTGGACCTTGTTGCCGACCACGGCGATGGGCACGTCGAAGTCGCGGGCGTGGTCGCGGTACTGGCGGTAGACGCTGACGCCCTGCCGGGTGGGCTCGGCCACCAGGAAGGTCATGTCGAACCGGGTGAACATGCCCGAGGCGAAGGAGTCGCCGCCGGCGGTCATGTCGACGATGACGTATTCGTCGCGGCCGTCGACCAGATGGTTGAGGAACAGCTCGACCGCGCCGACCTTGGAGTGGTAGCAGGCGACGCCGAGGTCGTCCTCGCTGAAGGGGCCGGTGACCATGAGGCCGAACCCCTGGACGGCGGTGGTGAACCGGTCGGCGAAGAAGGGGTCGTCGAGACCGACCAGGCGCGACCCGCGGCCGGGCGGAGTCGTCTTGACCATGGAGCCGGCGGAGGCGATCAGCGGGTTGTCGCCGCGCAGGTACTCCTTGATCTCGCCGATGTGGGCGCCCAGCGGCTCGGGCAGCGCGGCCGGGTCCAGGCCTAGGACCAGGCCGAGGTGCTGGTTGATGTCGGCGTCGATGGCGACCACGGGGCCGCCCTGTCGTGCGACGTAGCGGGCGAAGAGCGACGACAGCGTGGTCTTGCCGCTGCCGCCCTTGCCGACGAAGGCGACTCTCATGCGGGAAATCCAATCTGGTTATGAAAACCATTGCAAGTACCGGCGGCCTCATCATGCCACGCCGCACCGGCTCTCCTCGTCGGCTTCCGGCTCCTCCGGCTCGTCTTTCACCTGCTCTTGCCCTGTCCGAGGCTTGTCCGAGGCGCGCCGGGCAGTCCTGGCCCGGCCGGCGTGGTGGCCGTCCACAACCTGTGGGCGGCGGTCAGGCAAGGGTCCCTTGTCCCCGGCGGCCGGCCGGTGCGTTGTCCACAAGCGCGGTTGCTGTTCGCCCTTTCTGTCCGCGAAAAGCCGCGGGAAGACGTTCTCTGTCCACAGCCGGTGGATTCGGGGGGCTGAGGGCGGCGCGCGTTGAGTAGGGTTCCTGTCGTCCAAGCACTGAAGAGGGTGATACGGGTGGCGGCCACTTCGACTCCGCCGGCGTCCGACGAACGCGCCGACGACAAGCTCCGTGCCTGGCTGTTGCACGGGCTTCTGCAGTCCGACCGCAAGTCCGTCGGTCACCACGCCGAGCCGGCGCCGCACGAGCAGCACCACTGGTGGCAGGTCATGTGCCTCACCGGTGTCGACTACTTCTCGACCCTCGGCTACCAGCCGGGCATCGCCGCGCTGGCCGCCGGCGCGTTGTCCCCTGTCGCCACGCTGCTGCTCGTCGCGCTCACGCTGTTCGGCGCCCTGCCCACCTATCGCGCGGTGGCCGCCGAGAGCCCCAACGGCCTCGGCTCGCTGTCCATGCTCGAGGGCCTGCTGCCCGGGTGGCGGGGCAAGCTGCTCGTGCTGTTCCTGCTCGGGTTCGTCGCCACGGCCTTCGTCGTCACCATCACGCTGTCGGCCGCCGACGCGACGGCCCACCTCCTGCAGAATCCTTTCGTCCCCGAGTTCTTCCAGGGGTGGAAGGTCCCGATCACGCTGCTGCTCATCGCCCTGCTCGGCATGGTTTTCCTCGGCGGCTTCAGTGAGGCCATCGGCCTGGCGGTCGTGCTCGTCGCGGTCTACCTCGCGCTGAACGTCGTGGTGGTGGCCACGGCCGTCGCGCAGGCGGTGGCCCACCCCGCCCTGGTGGGCGACTGGCGGCAGGCTCTGGTCACCGAGCACTCAGGGCCGCTCGCCATGATCGCCGTCTCGCTGTTCGTGATGCCCAAGCTCGCGCTCGGCCTGTCGGGCTTCGAGACCGGTGTCGCCGTGATGCCGCTGGTCAAGGGCGACCTGGCGCAGCGCGTCAAGGGCGCCAAATTGCTGCTCACCACCGCCGCGCTCATCATGAGCGTGTTCCTCATCGCCAGCAGCTTCGCCACCAGCGTGCTCATCCCGGCCAAGGAGTTCCACGAGGGCGGCAAGGCCAGCGGGCGGGCGCTCGCCTACCTCGCCCACACCTATCTCGGCGACCTGTTCGGCACCGTGTACGACCTGAGCACGATGGCCATCCTGTGGTTCGCCGGAGCGTCGGCCATGGCCGGCCTGCTCAACATCGTGCCGCGCTATCTACCCCGCTACGGCATGGCCCCCGACTGGACGAGGGCCGTTCGCCCCCTCGTGCTGGTGTTCACGGCCATCGCCTTCGCCATCACCGTCTTCTTCGACGCCGGCGTCGAAGAGCAGGGCGGCGCGTACGCCACCGGCGTGCTGGCGCTGATCCTCTCGGCCGCCGTCGCGGTGACGCTGTCCTGCTGGCAGAAGCGCCATCTCCGCAGGACCATCGGTTTCGGCGTGGTCGCGCTGATCCTCGCCTACACCGCGATCGCCAACATCATCGAGCGCCCCGACGGGTTGAAGATCGCGTTCTTCTTCGTGCTGGCCATCATCGTCACCTCGCTGGTCTCCCGGGCCACCCGGTCCACCGAGCTGCGGGTCAGCGCCATCGAACTGGACGAGGAGGCCAAGCGCCTCATCGACGTGCCCGGGAAGCTCCGCATCATCGCCAACGAGCCCGACGCCCGCGACCGGCAGGAGTACGCCGACAAGGACCACGAGACCCGCCGCAACAACCACCTCCCCGAGGACGAGCCTCTGCTCTTCCTGGAGGTCACCATCGAGGACGCCTCGGAGTTCCACTCCGAGCTGTACGTGCGGGGCGAGGAGCGCCACGGCTACAAGATCCTCACGGTCGAGGCCGCGACGGTCCCGAACACGATCGCGGCCGTCCTACTGCACATCCGCGACGAGACGGACAAGCTGCCGCACGTCTACTTCCACTGGTCCGAGGGCAACCCGATCGCCGCGCTCCTGCGCTACCTGGTCTTCGGCGGCGGCGACGTCGCCCCCCTCACCCGCGAGGTCCTCCGCCAAGCCGAACCCGACGACACCCGCCGCCCCCCGGTCCACGTCGGCTGACCCCCGGATCCACCTCGGTCGCCTGTCGGGGAGCCGGTGGGTGGGGCGTCAGGAGTGGGGGGTTGGGGGGTGGTAGTACTTCAGCACGGCGTCGTGGGTGGGTTTGAGGCGGTCCCACTCGGTGCGGGTGGTCACCCAGTCGATGACGCTGATCCGGCCGCCAGAGATGATCATCCGCTGCAGCTCGTGGTAGGGGACGCCCTTGACGGCCCATGAGTGGTATCCGGGGCCGGTCCAGGTGCTCTCCCATTCCGCGACGACCACGCCCTTGGCGGGAGCGGAGCCCCTGTGCCCGGCCGAGGTGACTCCCGGTGTGCCGCCGTCGGCCGGTGTCGGCGGCGTCGCCGATGCTCCCGGCGTCGTGGGTGTCCTCGGTGTCGTGGGTGCTCCCGGTGTCGGCGATGTGGTGGAGGTGGAGGATCGCGCGAAGCTCGCCGGTGTCGCCGGGGTGGCGGGAAGCTTCTCCAGGCGGATCCTGCGGTACTTGCGCACCGACCCGGACAGGGACGTCTCGACCTCGGTGAGCAGGTCCAGCGGGTCCCGCCCACGGGCGTCGACGACCTCCACGCCCAGGTAGGCGGTGCCGGTCGGCGCCGCCCAGGTGTGCCGGCCGTCCTGTACGGACAGTCGCCAGCCGCGCGGCACGCCGGCCCTCCAGCCCGCGTCCGCGTCGTACCACTTCATCCGCAACCGGTCCGGAGCGGGCGACGCCGTCGCGGGGGCGGCCGCGCGGCTGGACAGCGTGCTCGACGTGGGAGCCTCCGTGGACGGCACGCCGTCCCGTCCGGCGGGCGTGGTGTCCGGCGGGCGCAGCATCGCCCACCCGCCGACGGCGCTCGCGATCACCACGGCCGCCGCCACGCCGGCCAGCAGCTTGGTGTGACCGGCCAGTCTCGGAGCGGTCGCGGCGGGCGTCGTCGCCGGTGAGCGGAGCGGCTCCAGCAGGGCCTTGGCCGCCGACGCGCTCATCCGCCTGGCCGGGTCCTTGGCCAGCAGGCCGGCGAGCACCGGGCGCAGTTCGACGGGCACCCGGGCCAGTTCGGCGTCCTGGGTGAGCAGCGAGGCGAGCGGCCCCATGGAGTTCTCGAACGGCGGGCGGCCGACGACGGTCGCGAACAGCGTCGCGCCCAGCGACCACAGGTCGCCCTCGGGAGCGGCGGGGGCGCCGTCGAGGCGCTCGGGCGCGACGAAACCGGGCGAGCCGATGGTGCCGCTGCGCTGCGCGTACGGGTCGCCGAGCGAGGTGGCGATGCCGAAGTCGCTGAGCACCACCCGGCCGTCGTAACCGATCAGGATGTTCGCCGGTTTCACGTCACGGTGGACGACGCCGGCGGCGTGCGCGAGCGACAGGGCCGTGAGCACCTCGCTCGCGATCGTCGCGGCCCGGGGCACCGAGAGCGGCCCTTCACTGCCGAGGACGCGGTCCAGGGAGCGGGACGGGACGAGCTCCATGATGATCCAGGGATGCCCCTCCTCCTCGGCCACGTCGTAGACGCCCACGATGGTGCGGTGGTTGAGCCGCGCCGCCGTGCGGGCCTCGCGCGAGGTCCGGTGGAGCATCTGGAGCCGCTGGCGGGAGTCGAGCCTGGGCGGTACCAGGACCTCCTTGACGGCGACCGGCCGGTCGAGGAGCGTGTCGTGCCCCTCCCACACCATTCCCATGCCGCCCTGCCCGAGGGCTCGCACCAGCCGGTACCGCTTCACCACCAGTTGCCCAGGTGTTCCCATCCAAAATGCCCCTTCGCGGGCGATAGAGCGAGAAGTCAGCAGATGGGAAGTCTTCCACAGTTGCCGCCACCACCGCGCTCCAACAACGCCGTCCCGCATGAAGGTCCCCACCGTCCAACATGAAGGTCGCCGCCGTGCCGCCCCGCTCGGTCCACTACGCCGACCAGTGGTTCCGGGGGCAGGATCACGGCCGGGATTTCGCGCCGTTCGGACCACGACCGGCTCGGCATCACCACCAGTCCGGTGAAGACGAACCGGCCAGAACTCCCGCCAGCGGGAAAGCCGTTGCGCGAGCTCGACCGGATTCCACCCGGCCTCCGGGCAGACGCTGTTCGCAAGCGTCAATGTGGGCGCACGCGCCCGCCGTGTCGCCGGGAACGACGCTTTCAGAGAGGTGGGGCGGTGAGGGGTGGGAGTGAGCCGGTGGCGATGTGGGCGAGGGTGATCTCGGTGAGCGTCTCGTTCTCGAAGGTGCGCAGCGCGGACCACACCTCGGCGAGCGGCCCCGCGACCCCGGGGAACCGCTCGCTGTGGGAGGGCACTCCCTCGACGACGAGGATGACGTCGGCCAGCGTGATCTCGGTGGCCGGCCGGGCGAGCCAGTACCCGCCCTCGGGACCCCGCTGGCTTTCGATGAGCCCCGCGCGCCGCAGCTGGAGCAGGATGTTGTCCAGGAACCTGCGGGGGATGTCCTGGGAGCTCGCGATCCGTTCGGCCGGCACCGGGCCGGGAGGAGCGGCCGCGAGCTCCGCGGCGGCGCGGAGGGCGTACTGCGTCCTGGCGGAGATCCGCATCAGCCGACCGGCTGGTCGAGCCCCCAGCGGCGCCTGAGAGCGTTGTCGGCCGCACCGAAGCACATGTCCACGACGATGCCGATGACCAGGATCACGATCATCGTCGCGAGGAGGCCGGGTGCGTCGGACAGTTCACGTGCGTTGTCGAGCTGCTCGCCGATCGAGGTCTGGTGCGCGATGATGACCAGCAGCTCGCCCGCCATGAGGGACCGCCACGCGAACGCCCAGCCCTGCTTGAGGCCCGACAGGAACGAGGGCAGCGAGGCGGGCAGGATGACGTGCCGGTACAGCGCCAGCCGCCGCAGGCCGAGGATGTGGCCGGCGCGCAGCAGAATGGGCGGGGTGTAGTCGACGCCGGCGATCAGCCCGTTGGCGATGGACGGCGCGGCGCCGAGCACGACCACGAACAGGATGGCGCTCTCGCTCAGCTTGAACAGCAGGATCGCCAGCGGGAACCACGCGATGGACGGCATGGTCTGCAGGCCGGTGATCAGCGAGCCGAACGCCGCGCGCAGCGGGCGCACCCGGGACACCGCCGCGCCGACCACCAGCCCCACAAGGACGGCGACCGCGAACCCGAAGATGGCGCGGCGCATGGTCACCGCGACGGCCTGGTAGAAGTCGCCGTCGCCGAGGCGGTGCCCGAGCTCGCCGAGGACGGTGATGGGGCCGGGGAGGACGTACTCGGGACGCCAGCCGCTGAGCACCACCACCTCCCAGATGGCGAAGACCAGGAAGATCGCCGCGATCATCGGCCACGCCCGCGACCAGACGCGCGCGGCGACGCCGCGCCGCTCCTGGCCCGAGAGCTCGAGCGCGTCCAGTCCGGCGAGGTGCTGGGAGACGTCGGCGGTCATCGGTCGGCTCCCGCGGGGACGGCGCCGGCCGCGGACACCGCCTGCGCCGGCCTGGCGTGGCGCAGCACCTCCTGGCGGAGCCGGTCGGTGATGGTGGAGGCCAGACCGGCGACCTCGCCGGAGTCGGTGCGTCGCGGGCGCGGCAGGGTGACGGCGTAGTCTTCGATGACGGTTCCCGGCCGGCTGCTCAGCAGGACCACCCGGTCGCCGAGGCGGACGGCCTCGCGCACGTTGTGCGTCACGAACAGGACGGTCAGCCCCCGCTCGCGCCAGATGCGCTCCAGCTCGTCGTGGAGCAGGTCGCGGGTCATCGCGTCCAGCGCGCCGAACGGCTCGTCCATGAGCAGCACGTCGGCCCGCTGGGCGAGGGCCCTGGCGAGGGCGACCCGCTGGCGCATGCCGCCGGACAGCTCGTGCGGCCGCTTGCCGCCGAAGCCGGCCAGGTGGACCGTCTCCAGGAGTTCGGCGGCCCGCGCGCGGCGTTCCTTCTTGGTGGTGTTCCGGGCGGTGCCGGTCACCCGCAGGGCCAGCTCGATGTTGGACGAGACCGTGAGCCACGGGAACAGGGCCGGCTCCTGGAACATCATCGCGATGCGCGCGCCGCCGGTGTCGATCGTCCCGGCCGTCGGGCGGTCGAGCCCGGCGACCAGGTTGAGCAGCGTGCTCTTGCCGCAACCGGACGCGCCGAGCAGGCAGGCGAACTCGCCTTTGCCCACCGACAGCGTGACGCGGTCCAGGGCGAGCAACTCCCTGCCGTACACCTTGGAGACCGCGTCCAGCCGGACCGCGGGCTCGTGCCCGTCGACCCGGCTGGAGCGCAGCTCCCTGCTCGGAGCTGTCACTTCGACTCCTCACCCGGCGCCCCCGCCGGCCGGTGGCCGTCGGCGCCGTTTGGGCTGTTTCGACCTGCGGTGCCCGTCCGTCCGGGGGCGCCGGTGGAGCGGGGCGGCCGGCCCGCCCGGCCGCGGGGGCCGGACGGGCCGTGATGAGCGTGATGAGCGGGGTGCCCGCCCGTGAGGGCGGGCGCGGTCACTTGTCGTTCACCGCCTGCTGGCCCTTGGCGGCGAGCACCTCGTTGAGGATCTTGAGGTCGTAGATCCCGTTGAGGTCCACCGGGTCCAGCAGCCCGACCTTCTGCGCGTGGTCGGCGCTGGCGACCAGGGAGGAGGCGATCGGGTCGTTGGTGAAGGTGATGTTCTTGAACGCGCTGTCCAGCACCTCGGGCTTCAGCGGCTTACCGGTGAGGTCCTGAAGCTCGGCGTTGATCGCCTCCTTGGCGCCCGCCGGGTCGGAGTTGATGTAGGCGGTCGACTCGACGTGCCCCTCGATCAGCTTCTTGACCAGGTCGGGGTGCTCCTTGAGGAACTGCTGCCGGACGATCAGGTGGGTGATCACGAACTTCTTGTCCGGCCACAGGTCGGACTCGTTGACCAGGATCTTGCCCTTGCTCTCGAGCACCAGGCGGCTGGCGAACGGCTCGGGCACCCACGCGCCGTCGATGTCGCCGGTGGCGAAGGTCTGCAAGGTCTGGGAGTTCTCCTGCGGGACGATCGAGACGTCGCCGCCGCCCTTGGTGTCGGTCTTCAGCCCCTTCTCCTGAAGCCAGTAGCGCAGCGCCACGTCCTGGGTGTTGCCGAGCTGCGGCGTGGCGATCTTCTTGCCCTTGAGGTCGGCGACGTCGTTTATGGTGGGCTTGACGACGAGGTACACGCCGCCGGAGGCGGAGCCGGCGATGATCTTGATCGCCTGGCCCTTGGACTTGGACCAGGCGTTGATCGCCGGGTTCGGCCCGATGTAGGTGGCGTCCACCGCGTCCGAGAAGATCGCCTCGGTCGCGGCGGGGCCGGCGTTGAAGGTCGCCGTCTTCAGTGTGACGTTCGAGCCCAGGGCCTTGGCGAACAGGCCCTTCTTGACCCCGACCAGGGCCGTGGAGTGCGTGATGTTCGGAAAGAAGCCGAGGCGGACCTCGGTCTTGGCAGCGTCGCCGCCGGAGGATCCCCCATCCCCTCCGCAGGCAGCCGCGAGGGCGGTCACCGCGACCGCGGCCACCACGGCCGCCATCCCTCGTAGCCTGCGAACCCTCATTGACCTCTCCCTAATTCCTACTTAATAAGTCGGTTAGGTGTCATAACACGACATGCGGAGCCACATGTCAAGCGAGAACGGGGTTTCGGACGCCTGTCGTTATCGCTTCGTGTCCCTGACCGGTGGCCTCTACCAGCCCATATGACGAAATATGCCGTTATGTCGGCGGAGGAGGGTGAGAGGCCGGGTCAGCCGACGGCGAGGCGGTAGGTGTGGCCGGCGCTCGCCTGGAAGGCGGCGGTGTCGCCCTCGACGGCGCAGGGCACGCGCGTGCGGCAGCCGTTCAGGAACGCCGGGTTGCGCAGCCGCACCTCGCCGTCGTGGCCGGCCAGCACGCGCACCTCCACCAGCTCGCCGTCCCGCCAGGTGGCGCCCACCGTGTGGCCGCCCCGGGCGCGCAGCCCGTCGAAGGAGCCGTCCGGCCACGCCGAGGGCGGCGCGGGCAGCACGTCGATCACCCCGAGGTGGCTCTGCAGGAGCATCTCGGCGACGCCGGCCGTCGTCCCGAGGTTGCCGTCGATCTGGAACGGCGGATGCGTACTCCACAGGTTCGGATGCGTGCTGTGCCGCAGCTGCTCGGCCAGCAGGTGGTGCGCCCGGTCGCCGTCCAGCAGCCGCGCCCAGAGGTTGATCTTCCAGGCCCTGCTCCAGCCCGGGCCCGCGTCGCCCCGGTGCTCCAGCGCCACCCGCGCCGCCTCGCCGAACTCCGTGCACGGGTGGATGCGGCGACCCGGGTGCAGGGCGAACAGGTGGGACAGGTGCCGGTGGGTGTCGTCGGGGTCGTCCCAGTCGTCCCGCCATTCCTGCAACTGGCCGTAGGACCCGATGCGCAGGCCCTCGTCCAGCTCGCCCAGCGCCTTGAGCACGCGGTAGCCCGGCTCGATGCCGAGCTGGTCGGCGGCCTCGGCGGTGTTGGCCAGCAGGTCCCACACGATCTGCTGGGAGACGGCGGCACCGGCCGAGAAGGGCCCGTGCTCGGGCGAGTGGCCGGGCGAGACCACCAGGCCGCTGTCCTCGACCAGGTTGTCCAGCCAGAATTCGGCGGTCTCGCTGAGCAGGGGGTAGGCGTGGTCGCGCAGGTAGGCGAGGTCGCCGCCGAACAGGTAGCGCTCGTAGACGTGCTGGGCGAGCCACGCGGCCGCCTCGGGGAACCAGAACGCGGTCGGCCAGTCGTGCACGCCGGTGAACCCGAAGGGGTTGGTGCTGGAGTGGACCACCCAGCCCGGGGAGCCGAACATGGTCGCCGCGGTGACCCTGCCGGGCACGCGCAGCGCGTCGACGAAGCGCGTCAGCGGGGCGGCGCACTCGCTCAGCGCGGTCACCTCGGCCGGCCAGTAGTTCATCTGCACGTTGACGTTGGTGTGCCAGTCGCCGTTCCAGGGCGGGGCGGGGCTGTCGTTCCACAGGCCCTGGAGGCCGGCCGGCAGCGGCGAGTCCTCCCGGGAGGAGGCGATGAGCAGGTAGCGGCCGTAGGCGAACAGCAGCGCCTCCAGCGCACGGTCGCCGGGGCCGCCCCGGCCGTATGCCGCGAGCGCCCGGTCGGTCGGCGGCGGGCAGCCCGCCGCGCCGCCCCCGATGTCGAGCCGGACGCGGTCGAACAACCCGCGGTGGTCGGCGACGTGCTCGGCGCGCAGCTCGCCGTACGGGCGGGCGCTCGCGCGGTCCACGTGCGCGGTGACCGCCGCGCCGGGAGGCGCCCCGCGGTAGCCGGGGTGGGCGCAGGCGTAGTCGGTGCCCGCAGAGAAGACCAGCGTGACCGCGTCGGCCCCCCGGACGGCGATGGCGCCGGGCCCGTCGGTCCGGGCGCCGCCCTCCGCGATCACCTGGACCTGGCCCTCGTAGCGCAGCCCGTTGTCCTCCAGCGCCCCGCGCAGCGTCAGCCGGCCCCCCGCCGCGGCGTACTCCGGCGGCGCGGTCAGCGGACCGGGGGCCAGGCGCACGGTCAGCGAGACGTGGCCGGGACGGTCGGCGGCCAGGCGGACGACGACCGCCTGGGCGGGGTGACTGGCGAAGTGCTCGCGGGTGAAGCGCACCCCGCCGGCCGTGTAGCGCACGGTGGCGACCGCCGTCGTCAGGTCCAGCTCCCTGCGGTAGTCCGACACGCCGCCGCCGGGGGAGGCGATGTCGAGCAGCAGGTCGCCGAAGGGCTGGTAGGCGCCGAAGCCGGGGATGCGGCCGTGCGGGCCGGCGGGGTTGCCGAGCAGGTGGGCGGCCTCCACCGGGTCGAGGCGGCCGTGTTCGGCCAGGCGCCGCCTGACCTCGGCCAGGACGCCCGGCCGGGGGGCGGGCCAGTCGCCGGACCGGTAGCCGCCGGGCCCGGCGTCCTTGGAGCCCGGGCCGCCGGTCCACAGGGTGCTCTCGTTGAGGGCGAGCCGCTCGGAGCCGAGCCGGCCGAACACCATCGCGCCCAGCCTGCCGTTGCCGATGGGCAGCGCCTGCCGTTCCCACGCGTCGTGCTCATCCGGCCCGTCGGCGGGCCGGTCGTACCACAGGCTCTGCATGTCTCCCCGATCAGCGTGGTGATCGAGTGAATCCTAACGAGATTTATAAGATTCAGTTACAAGAAGCGTTAGGTGACGTTTGTTCCGTTTGTGGCGATATGACGGACGGGGTCGCTGAGGCGCGCGACGCGCTCGCCGCCGGGTCGCCGGGGGCGCCGCGCCGCGCGCGGGTGGACGCGGGCAGCGGCACCCCGGTCGTCTCGGAGACCTTCTGCCTGATCAGTGCCCAGTCGGGGGCGGCCGTGTCGATCAGCGGCGGAACGAATTGCACGCTTTCCAGAGGAGCGTCCTTTATCTTGCGGGAAAGGGTGATAAACGCGGGTAGCGATTCTTGAGGTATATCTGTGGATATGTAGCGCTTTGCCGCATCGGCGAGCCGGCCGAAGCTTCTGATCACCGTGAACGGGTCCGCCTGCCGGGCGACCGCGTCCAGCAGGCACCGCTGACGCCCCATGCGGACGTAGTCGTCGCCGTCCGACCGGGACCTGCCGAACCACAGGGCCTCCGCGCCGCTCAGTCTGCGGGTGCCGGCCCGGAGCACGCCGCCCGCGAGGCCGTACGGGATGTCGTTCTTGACGGTCACCCTGACGCCGCCGGTCGCGTCGATGATCCGCGCGAAACCCTTCATGTCGACCATCGCGTAGTAGTCGATCGGAAGGCCGAGAATGCCGCCGATCGTGCGCTTGAGCAGCTCGGGCCCGCGCCGTCCCGCCGGGACGCCCGGCACCGCCTCCGGGTGGTCCTCGGCCCACTGGTACACCTCGTTGAGCAGGCCGGGGTGGTTGAGCGTGCCGTCGCCGGCGAAGCCGCCGGGAAACATCCGCCGCGCCGGCCCGGTGGGCATGGGCACGTGCTGCAGGTTGCGCGGCAGGCTGAACAGCACCGTCCTGCCCGTCCTTGTGTCGATGGCCGCCACCGACATGCTGTCGGTGCGCGCTCCCGGACGCCTGGCCGCCGCGTCCGCCCCGAGCAGCAGGACGTTCACCCGGTACCTGCCCTGCCACGGATCGGCGGAGGCGGCGCCGCGCGGGGCGAACACCGTGGTCACCACGTCGCGGCCCACGTACGCCAGCCGCGCGGCGTAGAGGGTGGGCAGCAGGGCGGCGGCGCACATCACGCCCACCGCGGCCCGCCCGAGCGAGCGTCCCGGGCCGCCGAGCCCTGGGGGCCGGACGAGCCGGTAGGACGAGACGATCACCGTCGCCCAGGCGAGGCCGAGCAGCACCGCCGCGACGGCGAGGCCCGCCAGCCGGCCCGGCCGCGCCACGAGCGCGAGCACCTCGGGGCGCAGCGCCGTGGCCGCCGCCGTCAGGCCCGCCACCAGCAGGACCTGTGCCGCAAGCAGCGCCGCGCCGGCCGCGCGCCGGCCGGCGAGCAGGTGGGCCAGGCCCCACACCAGGGCCGCCGCGAGGGTGAGCCCGAGCGCCCCGCTCAGCCGCAGGGATCCCCGATCGCCTCTCATCGGCATCGCGCCTTCCGCAACTCCCACTCCGTCGGTAATCGATAACAGATTAGTAACGGAGAGTGGCGGCACGTCCGTGTAAGCCCGCGACACACCGGAACGATCTTCCGGTGACCGCAGGACGAAACGGCGACCATCGGGCGGAAACCGCTTTTCGCTGGTCGCGCGCAGGCCGCCTCGACCGGAACGGCCGTCCGGCGGTGGTGCGACGGAGGCGCTTCGCACGACCGGACCGTGCGCCGGTCGTGCGAAGCGGTCGCGGGTCACCGCCGGACCGGCGTCCGGCCGGGCGGCGGGCGGTCACCAGGTGACGGGGACCTCCAGCAGGCCGCCGGTCAGGTGGCCGGTGCGGGGGCGCAGCTCCTCCACCGGCACCGCCAGCTCCATCGTCGGGAACCTCTGGAAAAGGGCTCGGAACACCTCGGTCAGCTCGACCCGGGCCAGGTTGGCGCCGATGCAGTAGTGCTGGCCGTAGCCGAAGGCGACATGCGGCTCGGAGGTCTCGCGCCGGATGTCGAAGACGTCGGGGTCGTCGAAGACGCCCTCGTCGCGGTTGGCCGCCGAGGGGATGAGCACCACCGCCTCCCCCGCGCGGATGGTCACCTCGCCGTATTGGATGTCGGTTTTGGCGTACCGCGGCAGGCCGTGGTCGGACGGGGAGGTCATGCGCAGGATCTCCTCGACCGCGGCGGGCGCGAGCGAGGGGTCGGCCGCGAGGGCGTCGCGCTGGGCGAGGTCGCTGAGCAGGAACACCACCCCGTAGTCGATGCGGTTGAGCGTCGTCTCGTGCCCGGCGAACAGCAGGCCGGCCCCCAGCCTGGCGATCTCGGTGTCGTCGGCGTCCATCCCGGCCAGGTCCGACAGCACGTCCTCGGACGGATGCCTGCGCTTGTGCTCCACCAGTTCCAGGATGTAGGCCGAGAACTTCTCCATCGCCGCCGAGGACGCCGCGGGGTCGGTGGTGATGGCCATGCCGTCCGACAGCGCCCGGAACAGGTGGCGGTCCTCGAACGGCACGCCGAGCAGCTCGCAGATGACCAGCACCGGCAGCGGGAAGGACAGGTGCTCGTGCAGGTCCAGCGGAGGCGCGTTCCGCGCCATCTCGTCGAGCAGGCCGCCGACGAGCTCCTGGACGTGGCCGGACAGCGCCTTCATCCGGCGCGCCGAGAACGCGGGCGCCAGGAGCTTGCGCATCCTCTGGTGCTCCTGCTTCTCGGTGTCGTACTCGCCCATCGGGCCGCCGAGCATCACCGATCCCGACACCCTGGCCGCCGAGGCGGGGTCGGGGTGCGAGCGGCCGAGGCGGTCGTCGGCGAACATCCGGCGGACGTCCTCGTAGCCGGTGACCAGCCACACCTCGTCGCCGACCGGCGTGCGGACCCTGGTGATCGGCGCGTGCTCCCGTAATTCGCGGTACGTCGGCGGCACGTCGAGCGTGTGGCGGCGCGGGAACGGCATCTGCGGGAGATCTGACACGGTGGCGCCCCTCTGGTCGGTTCGCTTCCCCATCGCGAACGGTCATCTCGACCGTCGCATTTGCGCATCGATCCCGCAATGCCCATTGTCAATACTTGTCATGACAGATTGTGATCCACTGGGCCACGGCCAGCGGGTTCACCAGTGCGCCGCTCCGCGGAAGGACGTCGGAGAAGGACGGTATCCGAGGCGCTCGCGGGCCGCGGTGATGTCCAGCGTGCGCTCCACGGCGAGATGGCCGGCGGCGTACCGGGTGAGGCGCGGCGGGTCCGGGCGTCCCAGCACGCGGAAGGCGGTCTCGGCGGCGGCCGCCAGTGGCCGGGCGACGGCGGCGGGCAGGTACGCCGGCCGCGCCGGGACGTCCCGCTCTCGCAGGAACCACCGCAGGGCGTCGTCCAGCACGACCGGCTCGGCGTCGGTCACGTTGAACACCCCCGCCGCCACCGGACCGGCGGCGGCGAGCACGCACGCCTGGGCGAGGTTCTCCACCGAGGTCAGGCTGATGCGCTGATGTCCGTCCCCGACGGCCCACAGACGGCCGCCCCGGACCGCGCCGAGCAGCCGCGGCAGCAGCGTGCGGTCGCCGGGGCCGTAGACGGCGTGCGGCCGCAGCACCACCGCCGAGTCCCGCACCAGCCGCTCGGCCAGCGCCTTGGAGGCGCCGTAGGCGTTGACGTGCCGCGCGGCCCGGCACTCATCCTCGCGCGCCATCACGGTCGGCCGGAACGGGTCGTACACGCTGGCGGTGCTGACGTGGACGAACCGGGCGCCGGGGAAGGCCCGCAGGACCCGCAGCGTGCCCCGGGCGTTCACTTCGAAGAACTCCCGGGCCGGGCCCCAGTCGGTCACGCTGCCCGCGCAGTGCACCACCGCGTCCACCTCGGGCAGCTCATCGGGCGGCGCCCCGGTGATGTCCCACGAACGGTACGGCGCCATGGTGCCCGTGGACGGCGGTGACACGGCCGCTCCCCGGTGGCCGCCCGGCACCGCGCCCGTCAACCTCATGGCCACTTGGGAGCGGCGGCCGAAGGCGTGGACCTCCCATCCCGCCGCCGTCGCGGCCCTGCACACCGCCCCGCCCACGAATCCCGACGCCCCGGTGACCGCCATCCTCATCGGCCGCCGCCGCCGGTGTGTCTCGCGACCGCCGCGCGCAGGCGGGCGCGGTCGAGCTTGTCCGTCCGGCCCGCGCGGGGGAAGTCGGGCAGTACCTCCACCCGGTCGGGCAGCGCCCCGGCGTCCACCCGGTCCGGAAGGGCACGGCGCAGCGCCGCCGCGTCGAAGCCCTCGTCGGGGCGGACGGCGAGCACGACCTCCTCGTCACCGGTCTCCGGGTCGGCGACGCCCACGATGGCCGCCTCCGCCACGCCGGGCAGCGCGGCCAGCGCCGGCTCGTACAGGCCCGGGTAGATGTTCACCCCGTTCCGCAGGATCATGTCCTTCTTGCGGCCGAGCAGGATGAGCCGGCCCTGTTCGTCGAGGCGGGCCAGGTCTCCGGTGGCCACCTCCCGCAGCGGCGGTTCACCGAGGTACCCGCGGGCGAGCTGCGGTCCTGAGATGTACAGTTCCCCGTCGGCGGCGATCCGCGCGGCGACGCCGGGGAGCGGCGCGCCCAGCAGGTCGCCCTCCCGGCAGGCCAGTTTCTCCTCGGCGGAGACGATCGCGATGGGCAGGGCCTCGGTCATCGCGTACACCGACCAGATCTGGGCGCGCGGGGCCGCGGCGCGGGCGCGGCGCAGTACGGCGGGCGGGGAGGGGGCCGTGCCGAGCAGCAGACAGCGCAGGGTGCCGGGAAGCCGGTCGTCCTCCCGCAGGATGCGGTCCAGCCGCACCGGGACGCAGAAGGCGTGGGTGGCGCCCCGCTCGGCCAGCTCGCGGGCGAACGGCCGTGCGCCGGGCAGCGACCAGGTGGCGCCGGCCATGAGGGCGGGCAGGCCCAGCATGAGCTGGTCGGTGTGCACGACGTCGCCGGGGGCCAGCGGGACCGCCGAGCCGAACGACGCGGACCCTTCGGCGAGCGACCCCCGGGTATGCACGACGCCGCGCGGCCGTCCCGTCGTACCCGAGGTGAACGCGACCACGGCCGGCTGGTCCGGCCGCGCGGCCGGACCGTTGCGGTCGGGAGAGCCCGGGTCCTCGAACGGGCCGGCTCCCTCCAGCGGCGCAGGGTGAGGTGAAGGGGCGCGGTACAGGGCGCGCAGTCGTATGGCGTCGCGGGGGACGCCGGGGAGCCACGGGCCGGCGTACAGATGGCGCACCGGACGGCCAGGGGCGGGGTCGCGCAGGTGCGGCAGCGACAGCCCGCGATGACGGGCCAGAGCACGCAGGGGCCCGCTCAGCGTGTATGCCACCGAGTCGGCGACCACCCATGCCGGCACGGCGGCGGCCAGCCGCGCGGCGGCCACGTCGGGGGCGAGACCGGGGTCGGCGAGGACCAGCATCCCTCCGGCCGCCACCGCGCCGAGGGCGAGCGCCACGGCATCGGGGCCCGGACGCGCCGCGAAGAGCACCCCGTCGCCCGGCCGGAGCCCGGTCATGGCCCCCGCGACGGCGAGGACCCGGCGCCGGAGTTCGCCGTACGTCAGCGTCGCGCCACGCCCGTCGATGACCGCGACACCGCCGGGGGCGCGCCGGGCGGTCTCGAGGACGCCGGTGACGACGTCGTTCACGCGGGCACCACCAGCCTCGTCGGGAGGTCGCCGGCGGGGCCGGTATCACCGGGATGGTGTCCGTGCGAAGTCGCCGCCGTCCAGAGGTCGTTCACGCGGGCGCCGCCGTTATCCACAGGTGCCGGTAGGTGGGGATGAGCACGCCGCGCGCCGCGCCGCGGCCGCTCACCCGCACATCGTGCGCCAGGACGACGGCGGCGATCGCGCGGATCTCGGCCAGCGCCAGCGGGTAGCCGATGCAGAAGTGCGGGCCGGCCCCGAACCACAGGCGGCGCAGCTCCGGCGGGTGCGTCCGCGCCGGGTCGAACGGGCCGTAGGCGCGCGCGCAGTTGTGGGTCACGATGAGCACGCGGTCGCCCGGCCGCACCGGCACCCGCCCGACGCGGGCGGGGGCGGCGACCGAGCGCAGCATCACCGGCGTCGGAGTGGTGACCCGCATCGCCTCCTCGATCGCCCGGTCCAGCTGCTGCGGCCCGGCCGGCCGGGACCGCGCGTCGTGCAGCAGCGCGACGAGCCGGGGGACGAACGTCGCCACCGTCTCGGTGCCGGTGAGGAAGAACGCGCCCGCCGCGCCGCGCGCCTCGGCCGCGGACAGGCCGAGGGACCGCATGCGGCCCATGACCGTCGTCTCCTCGCCCCGCTCGTAGGCCGCCGCGGCGATGTCGCCGACGCGGTCCAGCACCCGGCGGGCGAGCGCGACCTGCCGCGCGGACAGCCGGCGCGAGCGCAGCGACACCATGGACACGATGCGCTCGCCGTCGGCGTACATGGCCCGCGCGTCGCCGGGGGAGACCTCGCCCATGCCGATCAGCCGGCAGATCACCGCGCCGGCCATCAGCCGCGTCTCCGCCACCAGGTCCACCGCCTCGCCGCGCGCCAGCCGCTCCGACAGCCCGGCGAGCGGCGCCCGGAGCACCTGGTCCACCAGCGAGGCGACCTGGGCGGGGGTGAACAGCGGCGCCAGCTTGCGGCGCAGCGCGGCGTGCGCCTCGCCTTCCATGTTGAGCAGCACGGACGGGCCGAGCACCGGAGTCCACAGGTCGCCGGGGGAGCCGGGGCCGTCCTTGCGGAAGCGTTCGTCCATCAGCACGGCGCGGGCGGTCGCGGCGTCGTTGACCACGACGCCGAGGCCGGGGACCCGCACCACCGGGCCGAGCCGGGCGAGCAGCCGCACCAGCGGGTAGGCGAACGGATGGGCGGCCAGGTGGAGGCGGGTCTCGTGGCCCGGGGCCCACCGGCGCGGGCGGGCGCTCGCCGTGTCGCTCACCTGGCGCTCATCGCACGTCGACGACGTCGGGGCGGTAGTGGTGGTCGGCGTACCAGGCCAGCGTGCCCGCCAGGCCGTAGGCGCGCAGGCGGCGCACCGAGCCGTACACGACCACGTCCCGCCGCGAGGCGTACGCGCCGGTCACCTTGCGCACCCGGTTGACCAGCGCGCGGTCCTCGTGCACCTCCTCGATGGCCGTGCGGGGGAAGCCGCCCGACCGCTCGTAGAGCGAGGCGGTGATGGCCAGCGTGGCGCCGGGCATCATGACGTAGGGCCCGAGGTAGGCGGCGTCGCGGTTGCCGGGACGCAGGCGGCCGAACGCGGCGGCGACGCCGACCACGAACGGGATGAGGCGCCGTTCCCACAGCTTGAGCGGGAACTCGTCGGTGCGGGGGCGCAGCTTGCCGCCGACCATCTCCAGCCCCTCGCCGAAGGCCCGCCTGATCGCCCGCACCCAGTCGCGGCGCGGCACGCAGTCGGCGTCGGTCCTGGCCAGGTGGGTGGCTCCCTGGGCGATGGCGTGCCGCACGCCGGTGTCGGAGGCGGCGCCGGTGCCCTTGCGGGACTCCTGGACGACCCGGATGGCCATCGAGGACGTGGCGGCATAGGACTTCACCACCTCAGCGGTGCCGTCGGTGCTCATGTTGTCGACCACGAGCACGGTGAAGGCGGGGTCGTCCTGCGCCTCGAGCGCGCGCAGGGTGGCCTCGATGCCCGTGGCCTCGTTGTACGCGGGGATGACCACCCACAGGTCCATGACGCCGGCCGTCACAGGTCCGCGAACAGGACGCCGAGGCTGACGCCGCCGCCGAGGCCGAGCAGCGCGACGCGATCGCCGGGCCGGGCGCCGGCCGCGCAGAGCTGGAGCGGCAGGGTGGCCGAGGCGCAGTTCCCGTGCTCGGGCAGCGTCACCGCCAGGCGGTCCTCGGGGATGCCCAGCGCCTGGGTGAGCACCGCCAGGTAGGGCAGGGCGACCTGGTGCACGGCCACCAGGGAGAAGTCCTCCCAGGTGAGCCCGGTGCGCTTGAGCGCGTCCAGGTAGATGTCCGGGCCGACCAGCTCGAACGCCTCCTTCAGCCGCCGTCCGTCGCCGCGGAAGTAGGAGTACTCGGGGTCGCGCGGGTGGGCCGAGCCGCCGCCGGGCAGCGTGCCGATCGCCCATGCCCTGGAGTCGGCGGAGAAGTCGCGGTAGAAGATGCCGCGGTCGGCGTCGGCGGTGACCAGCACCGCCGCTCCGGCGTCCGACAGCGTGTATCCCGCGAAGGCGTCCACGAACTGCGCCCGCCCCTCGACCCGCCAGCGGACCGCGCGGGAGGGCATCTCGCCCGTGCAGACCAGCACCTTGCGATGCGCCCCCGTGCGGATCAGCGCCTCGGCGACCTGAAGCCCGTTCAGCAGGCTGTTGCAGGCGTTCTTGACGTCGAACACCGGGCACGACAGCCCGAGCTTCGCCGCCACGATGTGCGCGGTCGCCGGCTCGACCATGTCCTGCGAGGCCGAGGCGAAGATCAGCAGGTCGGCGTCCCGGTGGTCCAGCAGGCGCGCGGCGGCCACGGCCAGGTCGGAGGCCTGCTGGTCGTCGGGCGCCACGTGCCGGCGTACGACCCCGGTCATCCGCTCGATCACGCCGCGGTGCGGAACGTACCCCTGGATCCGGGCCTCCACCTCGTCACTGGTCATGGTGTGCTCGGGCAGATGCGTCGCGACGCCCGATATCCGGGCCTTCATCGCGCCCCTTAGTGTCATTGAATGACCCCCGTTGTCGGCAATCTACCGAACTTGGACGCATCGGCGGCGCGGCCGGTGCGCGCGGCTCAGGTCGCGGGGATGAGCCCGGCGCTCACGGCGGCGATGACCAGGACGCCGACGGCGACGCGGTAGACGATGAACGGCGTGAAGCGGTGGGTGCTGATGTACCGCATGAGCCAGGCGATCACGGCGTAGCCGACGACGAAGGACACCACGGTGGCCACGATCGTCGGCCCCCATTCCGGCGCCCGGCCCTCCCCGATCTTGAACAGCTCCAGGACGCCCGACATGAGCACGGCCGGGATCGCGAGCAGGAAGGAGTACTCGGCGGCCTCCTCGCGGCGGTAGCCGAGCAGCAGGCCCGCGCCCGTCGTGCCGCCGGACCGCGAGACGCCCGGGATGAGGGCCAGAGCCTGGGCCAGGCCGTAGGTCAGGGCGTGCGGCAGGTTGAGGTCCTTGTCCAGGATCAGCTCGTTGCGCGCCATGCGGTCGGCGACCGCCAGCAGCAGGCCGAAGACGATCAGGCACCCGCCCACCAGGCGCAGGTCGCGCAGCGTGGTCTCGATCGTGTCCTGGAACGCCAGGCCGAGCACGCCGATCGGGACGCTGCCCGCGATCACGTACCAGCCCATGCGCGCCGGCGGTTCCTGCCGCAGCGCGGGCGTCCACAGGGACCGCGTCCAGGTGGAGATGATCTCCCAGATGCGCGCGCGGAAGTAGATGAGCACGGCCGTCTCGGTGCCGAGCTGGATCACCGCGGTGAAGGCGGCGCCCGGGTCGTGCCAGCCGAAGAACGCCGACACCACCCTGATGTGCGCGCTGGAGGAGATGGGCAGGAACTCCGTCAGCCCTTGCACCAGACCCAGCACGAGCGCCTCGAACCAGCCGATCAATGCACAACACCTTCCGGGGGAGGGCGGCCGGAGAGGAGGACCGGCGGCCACGCGTGACGGGGGTCTCGCGCGGCGCCGCCCGCCTCTCGCGGCCATCCGGCGATCGCCGGCGGCCCGCGCTTCAGGCGAGGCTAGCGGACTCGGGGGTCGCGGGGATCGGCCGTCCGGCCGATGCCCGGCCGGCGGGCTGATCAGAGAGGGGAAGGGAACGGGCCAGCTCACGGGCCAGGTCGGTCATGCCGCACGCGCGGACGCCGTCGACCATCATGCGCAGGTCGCCGGCGACCCGGGTGGAGCGCACCTCCGCCGCCAGCGCGACCGCGCGCCTGGCCTGATCGGCGCCGGCGTCGCGGTCGCCCTCGCGGACGCGCAGCACCGCAAGGCGGATGAGGCAGCGCAGCCCGGTGCGCGTGCGGCTCTCCCCGAGCCGGCCGAGCGCCGCCGTCAGGTGGTCGCGCGCCCGCGCGTCCTCGCCGAGCTGGAACAGCGCGAGGCCGAGCGCGCTGTCGTGGTGGCCGGGGGCGACGGTGATGTGGTGCGCCCAGTCGGGCGCGAGCGCCGGCTCGGCGCGGCCCAGGGCCTCCTCGGCGAGCCCGATGTGCCGCAGCCCGGCGGCCCGGTCGCCGGCGGTGGCGCAGTGGCGGGCGGCGACGGCGTGGAGGTTGGCCCGCTCGGCGCTGGAGATGCGCTCGTCGCCGAGCGCGAGGCGGAGGATCTCGACGCCGTCGCGGGGGCTGCCGAGGTCGGTGAGGGTGACCGACAGGTCGAGCATCGTGTGCGCCCGCAGGTCGCGGTCGGCGCCGCGGGCCGCGGAGTCGAGGGCGAAGGTGAGGATGCGCGCCGCCCGCTCGGCCCTGCCCTGGTCGTAGGTGGCCCAGCCCAGGCGGTCGGCCAGCAGCCCGACGGCGGAGGAGAGCCGTTCTCGCGTGGGCTCGGCCATGGGGCGGTCGTGCAGCTTCACCGCCCATTCGAGGGTGCCGCGGGCCATCGCGATCGCCGCGTCGCCTCCGCGGGCGAGATCCATGCGCATGTAGAGGTCGGCGGCGGCCTCGACGGCGTGCACCTCGGGTAAGCCGACCCTGGTCGGCAGGTCGCCGGCCAGGCCATCGAGGAGGCGCGTCACCGGCTCGCCGGCGGCGACCCCCATGGACGCCGCGGCGATGACTGAGAGTAAGCCCCTGCGCTTCATGTCATCGACGGTACCCTTTTCAGGCGCACCGCTATCGGAGTCAAGAAGTGCGGCAAGGGCGGTGGCCGCGGGGCCCAGGGCGGTCTGGTAGTGCAGGACGAGCGAGGGGGTCACCTCGCGGTCCCCGCGCTCCACGCGGCTCAGGTGACCTGCGGAGACGCCCGTTCTGGCCGCGAGCTGCCCCAGGCTGAGGCTGGCGTCGCGGCGGGCCGCGCGCAGATCGGCACCGACGATCATGGCCACTCCAGCTGTTGCGGCAACGCCGTGCGGCATCACCGAAACGGTGACACCGCGTCATCGAACCCTCACACTGACCGTAGCGCGGATGTCACTCGCGCAGACCGATGACGCCGTAAATGGCAGGCCGATATGCGTGCATGGTGTGCCTTGAGCGGATTTGATGGGCAAGCGAGGTGCACTCAAGTGCGACAGCTCAGCACCCTTCCCGCCCGCCGGCCGTCCTTACCCGGACGCCCGCACGAGGGGGCGAGGTGAGCCGCCCGCCGGCGGACGCGCCCGGGTGGATCGTGTTCCGCTCGGACGCCGGCCGCTTCTGGGCGACCCGCCTCCGGTTCGACGACGCGATCGAGGCGGCGGGGGTGTGGCGGACCGTCGACGCCGACGACGCCGCCACCCTCGCCGCGCTCATCGCCGAGCAGGAACGCCGCGTCCGCAGGGACCCCTGAACCGCGGCGCGCCGTTCCCCTGCTCGTCTTCAGAGCGCGGCGCGCCGCTCACGCGGTCGTCCTCCCGGCGGTGGCGCGCCCCTTCCTCTCGCGGGCCGCGGCGCCGCAGCCAGACGTCGACGCGGGCCGCGGCGCGGCCGTCACACGTCGACGCGGGCCTCGGGACGGTCCGGCAGCTCCCAGTGGGTGTGGTACACCCCGTCGCGGTCGGTCCTGCGGTAGGTGTGGGCGCCGAAGAAGTCCCGCTGCGCCTGGATCAGCGCCGCCGGCAGCCGGTCGGCGCGCAGCCCGTCGTAGTAGGCCAGCGAGCTGGCGAAACCGGGAGCGGGGATGCCGTTCTTGGTCGCGGTGACGGCGACGTCGCGCCAGGCGTCCTGGGCGGCGCCGACCTCGGCGGCGAACCGCGCGTCGGTCAGCAGGGTGGGGGTGCCCGGGTCGGCCTCGTAGGCCTCGCGGATGCGGTCGAGGAACTTGGCCCGGATGATGCAGCCGCCCCGCCAGATGGTGGCCATGGCGCCGAGGTCGATGTTCCACCCGTACTCGGCGCTGCCCGCCTGGATCTCGTTGAAGCCCTGCGCGTAGGCCACGACCTTCGAGGAGTACAGGGCCTGCTCGACGGCGTCGGCGAAGGAGTGGTCCAGCCCGCCGCCGGAGGGGCCGGCGAGCTCGCGCGCGGCGCCCCGCATGTCGACGTGGCCGGACAGCGACCGGGCGAAGACCGCCTCGGCGATGCCGGTGACCGGGACGCCGAGGTCGAGGGCCGCCTGTACGGTCCACCGGCCGGTGCCCTTCTGCTCGGCCTGGTCGAGCACCACGTCCACGTAGGGCCTGCCGGTGGCCCGGTCCACGTGGGACAGCACGTCGGCGGTGATCTCGATGAGGTAGGACCCGAGCCGGCCCTCGTTCCAGGTGCGGAAGGTCTCGGCGATCTCGCCGGGCGACATCCCCGACGCCCTGCGCAGCAGGTCGTAGGCCTCGGCGATGAGCTGCATGTCGGCGTACTCGATGCCGTTGTGCACCATCTTCACGAAGTGCCCGGCGCCGTCCGGCCCGACGTAGGTGCAGCACGGGACGCCGTCGACCTTGGCCGCGATGTCCTCCAGGATCGGGCCCAGCGACTCGTAGGCCTCGGGCGACCCGCCCGGCATGATGCTCGGGCCTTCCAGGGCCCCCTGCTCGCCGCCGGAGATGCCGACGCCGACGAAGTGGATCCCCCGGTCGCGCAGCGCGTTCTCCCGGCGCCGGGTGTCGGCGAAGTGGGCGTTTCCGCCGTCGATCAGGATGTCGCCGGGCTCGAGCAGCGGCGCGTACTCCTCGATCACCGCGTCCGTCGAGGCGCTGGCCTGGACCATGATCACCATCTTGCGCGGCCGGGCCAGCGAGGCGACGAACGCCTCGGGCGTCTCCGCGGGGATGAACTCTCCCTCGTGGCCGAACTCGTCCATCAGCGCCTTGGTCTTGGTGCTCGTCCGGTTGTGGACGGCGACCGTGTACCCGTGGCGGGCGAAGTTGCGGGCGAGATTGCGGCCCATGACCCCTAGCCCTGTCACACCGATGACCGCTTGCTGTGCCATGTCCGATCACTCTCCTTCTGATCCGGCAATACGCCGTGCGTGCCCACCCGGTTCGATGGAGTGAGGGAACCCCCACGCTGGGCCATCTAGGTAACCCGGGCATCGGCCGGATCAATTCCGGAGAAGTCGTCCTATCGGGCTGTCCTCCAGGTGGCTGAGGAGATCATGGCAGTCCTTGTAGACGGCTTCGGCTCCGGCCTCCACCAGGGAGGCGGTGTCGATGCCCCCGGAGCGCAGGCCCGCGCAGGTCACCTTGGCCGCGCGGGCGGCCAGCATGTCCCAGACGGAGTCGCCCAGCATGACGGCGTCCTGCGGGCGCAGGCCGGCCTTCTCCAGTGCCTGCCGCACGGGTTCGGGATGGGGTTTGGACTTGTCGACGTCGTCCGCGTGGACCATCTCGGAGACCGCGTCCTGCGCGCCGGTCACGGCGATCAGCCGCTCGGCCTGGTCCTTGGGCGCGCTGGTCGCCACCACGACGATCAGGCCGCGCGCGGCGACCGCCTTGAGCAGCTCCCCCGCCCCCGGCACCGGCCGCACCTCGTCCATGCGCGGCTTGTAGAGCCGGGAGTGCGTCGCCGAGATCGCCTCGGCCTCCTCCGAGGTCGCCCCGGGCAGCAGATAGTCGATGAGCGCCTGGTCGGCCCGCCCGATGGCCCCGTGGACGTCCACCATCAGGATGTCATGGCCCTGCCGCCGGAAGCCCTCCCACCAGGCCACCACGTGCAGGTAGTTCGTGTCGACCAGCGTTCCGTCGATGTCGAAGATGACTCCGCGTCGCATCTTTCACCGTCCCTGTGTGACGCCGGGCACTCGCCCGCCCCCGTGCCGCTCGGGCTCCCCATGGCGGACCCGGCCCGCCGTGCCGGATCTCGCCGCATGGATCGCGGAGAGTGGCACATGCCCGTTCCCGTACCCCGGACGGCGCGGATCCAACTAGCCGGACGGCGCGGTGGAGCGCGGCCCGCGGGGCGTCAGGTGTCCGAGCAGGACTCCCCGGGGCGCCTGGTGTCCGAGCAGGACTCCCCGGGGCGCCTGGTGTCCGAGCAGGACTCCCTGGGGCGCCTGGTGTCCGAGCAGGACTCCCTGGGGCGCCTGGTGTCCGAGCAGGACTCCCTGGGGCGCCTGGTGTCCGAGCAGGACTCCCCGGGGC
>NZ_JBSGDZ010000014.1:0-53624 GCF_053602655.1 Sphaerisporangium sp. NPDC004334 | reverse complement strand
GCCTGGTGTCCGAGCAGGACTCCCTGGGACGCCTGGTGTCCGAGCAGGAGTCCCCGGGGCGTTTGGTGTCCGAGCAGGGGTCCTGCGGGCGGCCGGGACGGGAGTCCCCCGGGGTCAGGTGTCGGAGCAGGAGTCCTGCGTCGCGTCGATGCCCTTGAGGTCGTCCTCGGAGGTCGCGATCGGCTTGAGGCCCTTCCAGTCGGCGCCGATGACCAGCACGAGCCGCGCCGTCTTCACATCGGTGACCGGCAGGTTGCGCGAGAGCACGAGGTCGCCGGCGAGCGTCGGCACCCGGGTCTGCCCGTCGGCCGCGTATCTGATCGTCGTCTTGGCGTAGGGCTTCTTCTTCAGGTCGCCGACCTTCACGACGCTGTAGCCGCGCTGCTCCAGCGCCGCGGCGACCTGGGCTCCGAGGCCGCTGCGGTAGGTGCCGTTCTGCACCGAGATCTGGATCTTGGACTTCGGGATCCTGGTGGTCTGGCGCCCGGTCTTGACGTTCGAGCCCTTGATCTTGGTGTCGGTCGCCACCAGCCGGAAGAGCTGCCTGGCCTGCGGCTGGACCCACTCGACCCGGCCGGGCTGGGTGAGGGAGTAGCGCCACGGCGTCGTCACGAAGCGGATGTCACCGGCCGCGAGTCCCTGGGCGCTGGTCGCCAGGTCCTTCATGACGCCGACGGTGAGCTGGGGGTCGGTGGTGACGGACTTGGTGGCCGCGTCCAGGAAGTGGAACAGGCGGGCGGGGTCGGTGAGCGTGGCGCCGCTCATCGCCTTCTTGATCATCGAGGCGATGAACATCTGCTGCCGCTGGATGCGGCCGATGTCGGACCCGTCGCCCAGGCTGTAGCGGGCGCGCACGTAGCCGAGCGCCTCCTCGCCCTTGACGAGCTGGCGGCCGGCCTGCAGGTGCAGCATGGCCTTGACGTCGTTGATCGGCTTGGGCACGCAGATCTCGACGCCGCCGAGCGCGTTGACCATGCTCTTGAACCCGGTGAAGTCGACCTTGGCGAAGTGGTCGATGTGGATGCCGGTGAGCGACTCGATCGTCTTCCAGGTGCAGCCGATGCCGCCGAAGTTGAACGACTCGTTGATCATCCCGACGTGCGGGCGCTGGCCGGTCAGGCCGTTCTTGGGCGCGCAGGCCGGCAGTTGCACCAGCGAGTCGCGCGGGAAGCTGATGAGCAGCGCGTTGCCCCGGTCGGGCGAGATGTGTGCGAGGATGATCGTGTCGGTGCGCTCGCCGACTTCCCTGTGGCCGTACTTGACGTTCGCGCCCGCGCGGGTGTCCGAGCCGACGATCAGGATGTTCAGCGCCTTGCTCACCTTCGCGGGGCGGGTGCCGAGATCCTTGGCGTCGACGTTCACGTGCTTGATGTTGCCGCTCAGCTTGGTGTAGGCGCCGACCAGCGTCGCGCCCGCCGCGAGCGACACGCCCGCGACCGCCGCGACCAGGCACCACAGCCACGGTTTCCACAGTCCCTTGGCGCCACCCCGGGTCCCGCCCGGAGGCGGCTCCACGGGATGGGTAGGGCGCACATCGACAAGCCCGCCGTTCATTGTCCCCACGGAATGGCCAGGGCTGGTGGCCTCTGGCCACACGCCGACTACAGGCGCCGGATCCACCCGCCCGGCAAGCCGCGAGCCAGTCTAGCCATGGCCGTCATCTTTGTGGTGACGTGTCGCAGTATTCGCAGGAAATCATCGGTTTTGAGCTATTTTGACCGGCCGTTCGGCGGCGAGACGGCGGCCGAGCATCTGGGCTGGACGCTCGACGAAACGGTGGCTCAGGGCCGCACAGGCGACCACGGCGGAGAACAGCGCCGCCTCCCAGGCCAGCCGCACGCCGAGCGTCATCGCCGAGGGATCGACGGTGATCCGCCGGACGACCTGGAGCACCAGCGGGTGCAGCAGATAGATCGAGTAGCTGACAAGCCCCAGCCAGGCGAGCACGGGCGGAATGGCGCGCCGGCGCAGGGCGAGACCGGCGGCGAAGGTCAGCCAGGCCCCGATCATGGCGGTCGACCAGCTCCACTTGAACGCCTGCTGATCGGCCTCCGGCATGCCCCAGCCGGGCCCGAGCCACACCGCGGTGGCGACCGCCAGCACCGGCACCAGGCAGACCACCCAGCCCCACTGCGCGCGCAGGGCGGCCGAGCGCTCCATGTGGTGCAGCGCCGTGCCACCGAACATCGTCGCCATGATCGCCAGGCTCTGCCAGGCGCCCACCCTGCTGTTGAGGGCGAGCAGCGCCACGGCCAGGACGGCGAGGGCCAGTGCCCCGTGCCGCCGCACATCCGGGCGCCCGGACAGCACGGCGGCGAACCCGCCCGCCAGGACCGTCGCGGCGACGGCCACGGCCGCCTCCACGCCGAGCCCCCGTGACAGCAGCCCGGCGGGCACGAGCGCGCCCGCGATCGGCGCGCCCACCGCGAACGCCAGCGAGGCCCGGATTCCGGTCCCGCGCGCGCCCAGCACGAACATCGCCGTCACCAGCAGGTAGAAGGCCATCTCGTAGGACAGCGTCCAGAAGACGTTGACGACGCCCGGCACCCGCAGCAGGTCCTGCAGCATCGTGAGGTGCGCGAGCGCGGCGGTCCACGGCCGGTCGGCGATCTGGCCGGGCAGTGTGGTGTAGACCCCGGCGACCGCGAAGGCCGCGCCCGCCGCGGCGGCGAGCGCCCACAGCGGGTGTAGGCGGAACACACGCGTGATCCAGAAGGCACGGACGTCGCCGCGCCGCTCCAGCGAGATCGGTACGACATAGCCGCTGACCAGGAAGAACACCAGGACGCCGTACTGCCCGAAGTCGAACCAGGGGCTGATCACCCCGCGGATCTCCGGGAGCAGCGGGTCCAGCGAGTGCTCGAAGACCACCACCAGCGCGGCGAACCCGCGAAGGGCGTCCAGCCAGGACTGCCGCGTGCGACGCGGGGTCGGACGCGTGGTGGGCGGGGGCGGCGGGAGGGTCGCGACCTGCATTCGCGGCTGGCTACCCGCGATGCCCGCGGGTCTAACCCGGCCCCGGGAGTCTTCACCCCATGAGCGGCACGTCGTGGCCCGCCGGTCACCGTGCGGTCACCCGCGGGCGGCGCCCGCCCGGCGGACCGCCCGTCACCGTCCTGACGCCGGCGGGCGGCGCCCGCCCGTGACGGTCAGGTCATCCTGTGCGCGGCGCTCGGTCGTCAGCCGGGTGGCTTTTCGTGGGCGTGGTGCAGCAGGCCGGTGATGACGTTCTCCAGGGTGACGATGCCGGCCACCGTGCCGTCGTCGGCGGTGATCGCGGCGAGCTGCGCCCGGCGCCGGCGCATCGTCGCCAGCACGTCCGCCATGGTCGTCCGGCGGCCGACGTGCGGCAGTTCGCGGACCGGCAGCGGCTCGTCCGGCGCGTGGCCGTTGAGCGCGTCCAGGACGTGGAGGTAGCCGCCCAGCCGCCCGGCCGCCCCGCTCACCGGGAAGCGCGAGTGGCCGTACCGGCCGGCGTACTGCTCGAGCTCGGCCGCCCGGGTGGTGGCCGGCACGCTGACCACCTCGCCGATCGGCACCATGACCGACTCCACCGGCCGGGCGTACAGCGCCAGGGCGGCGATCATGCGGTCGTGCTCGTCCCGGTCCAGCAGCCGGTGCCGATGCGACTCCTGGATCAGCGCGGGCATCTCGTCGGAGGTGAAGACCGACCGCACCTCCTCGGTGCGCGGGATGCGCAGCGCCCGCAGCACGCCCGCCGCGATGGCGTTCACCACGACCAGCATCGGCCGGGTCGCGCGGGCGACGACGCGCAGGGTGGGCACCAGCCACAGGGCGGCGCGGTCGGGGCCCGACAGGGCGAGGTTCTTCGGCACCATCTCGCCGATGATCACGTGCGCGGACACCACGATGATCATGGCCAGGGCGAACGCCGTCGGGTGGACCAGACCGGGCGGCAGCCCGAGCGCGGCGAACAGCGGCTCCAGCGCGTGCGCGAGGACCGGCTCGCCGACGGCGCCCAGAGCCAGCGAGGCGAGGGTCACGCCGAGCTGCGCGGCGGCGAGCATCAGCGGCACGGCGTCCATGGCGGCCAGCACAGCCCGCGCCCGCCGGGAGCCCTCCTTGGCGGCCGGCTCGATCTGGGTGCGGCGCGCGGAGATCAGCGCGAACTCGGCGCCGACGAAGAACCCGTTGACCGTCAGCAGGACCACGATGGCCAGGGCGTCCAGAATGGTCATCGGTCCTCCTCCGCGTCCGGGGCGGTCAGCGTGATCTGCTCGATGCGGTGCCGGCGCACGGTGTCGGCCCTGAGCGTCCAGCCGTTCACCACCACGCTGTCCCCCGGGTCGGGCAGGCGGCCGAGCCTGCTGATCAGCAGCCCGGCGAGCGTCTCGTAGGGCCCCTCCGGCATCTGGAAGCCGGTGCGCTCCTCCACCTCGTGGCCGCGCAGCAACGCGGGGACGGCGATGGAGCGCCCGGGCGCGAGCAGGGCGCCCGTGGGCTCGTCCGAGCCCTCCTCGGGCAGGTCGTACTCGTCGGCGATGTCGCCGATCAGCTCCTCCGCCAGGTCCTCCACGGTGACGATGCCGGCGAAGCCGCCGTACTCGTCCACGACGACCGCCATCTCCCGGTGGGCCGTGAACAGGCGTTCCTGGACGGTCTCCAGGTCGAGCGTCTCGGGGACCAGCAGGGGAGGCCGCCGGATCGCCGCCACCAGGGTCGCGGCCCGCTCGGACTCGGGCACGGCGAAGGCGTCCACGACCGAGGCGACGCCCACGATGTCGTCCAGCTCGCCGCCGGACACCGGCAGCCGCAGGTGGCGTTCGCGCCGGGCCAGGGTCAGGAACTCGGCGACGGTGCCGGTGTCGGTCACGGTCACGCAGTCGGTGCGCGGGGTCATCGCCTCGGCGGCGGTGCGGTCGCCGAAGCTCAGCGCGCGGCGCAGCATGGCGGCGGTGGTGCCCGGCAGGGCGCCGGCCTCCGCGGACTGGCTCATCAGCAGGCTCAGCTCGTCGGGGGACCGGGCCGAGGCCAGCTCGTCCTGCGGCTCGGCCCCGAGCGCGCGCACCAGCGCGTTCGCGACCGCGTTGCATCCCTTGATCAGCGGGGCGAACACCGCGGAGAACGCCCGCTGCACGGGGACCGAGACGCGGGCCATGGCCATGGGGCGGGAGAAGGCGGCGTTCTTGGGCACCAGCTCCCCGAGCACCATCTGGCTCACCGTGGCGACGAGCAGGCCGAGCAGCGCGGCCACGCTCTCGGCGGCCCGGGCGGGCAGGCCGGGGACCAGCTCGACGAGCGGGCGCAGCAGATGCGAGATCGCGGGCTCGGCGATGACGCCGAGCAGCAGCGAGGTGATCGTGATGCCGAGCTGGGCGCCGGAGAGCTGGAAGGACAGGCGGCGCACCGCCGCCAGGATGCCCTGGGCACCCCGGTCGCCCGCCGCGGCGAGC
The DNA here is from genome assembly GCF_053602655.1 of Sphaerisporangium sp. NPDC004334. Taxonomy (NCBI): domain Bacteria; kingdom Bacillati; phylum Actinomycetota; class Actinomycetes; order Streptosporangiales; family Streptosporangiaceae; genus Sphaerisporangium; species Sphaerisporangium sp. NPDC004334. The sequence goes on along the minus strand of NZ_JBSGDZ010000014.1, from coordinate 48,210 downwards.
CGCTGCACCTCGCTCCGCTCGACGGTCACCAGCGAGAACTCCGCCGCGACGAAGACGCCGTTGGCGATGACCAGCGCCAGCGCGCCCAGCAGGAAGATCCAATCGACGATCACGGTGTCGCCCTCCCGTGGAGCCGCTCCTTCCGTGGCTCGGACTCCACGCCATGTCCGGCTCTGGCCGGAACCGTACCGGCACGGCTCCGTGCTGGGAACGCCGGGCCCGGCGCCCGCGACCGCCGAGGGCCGGCGGCGGCCGGGCGAACCGGCGGCCGGCCTCCCCTAGGCACGGCGGCGCGCCGACCGGATACTACGCGCAGGCGAGCGACATCGGGGCCGTTGGGCGCAGGGGCGCGGAGGGACCGGTGAGGGCCGTCAGCGATGGCGATACGGGGCAGATACCAGGCAGGAGAGCAAGGCCGCCGCCTGGCGCGCACGACGGCCCGCCGTGGCCGGCCGCCGCAGGCCGAGGCGAACGGCTGAAGGAGGCAATGGTGCTCGGCAAGAAGCTCACCGAGGCACGCTGGACGCACATCGCCCTGCCCAGCGGCGACCTCGACAAGGCCATCGAGTTCTACACGACCATGACCCCGCTCGTGGTGGCCGCCAGGCACGAGGACAAGGACGGGCGCAACGCCTGGCTGTCCAACGACAAGCAGGTGGAGACGCCGTTCGTGCTGGTCCTGGTGGAGTTCGCCAAGGACAGGGGCCGCCGGCAGCCGCAACTGGCGCCGTTCGCGCATCTCGGCATGGAGGTGCCCACCCGCGAGGACGTCGACGAGATCGCCCGCCGGGCGCGCGAGCTCGGCTGCCTGCACTGGGAGCCGATGCGACTGCCGCCTCCCGTGGGCTACGTCTGCGCCCTGACCGATCCCGACGGCAACGTTGTGGAGATCTCTCACGATCAGAAGGTGTTCGAGGAAGTACGCACACTCTGGGCCGGCTGACTGCGGGCTCCGCCGTCCGCCGGTGGCGGTCCGCCGCGCGGCTTTGCGCCGAACGGCGGACGAGCGCGGAGTGAAGCGCTTCACTAGAGCTGGATTCCAGCACGGTCCACGATCGTCCGACGCGGCCCGGCCCCCGGGGCCGGTCCCGCGCACGAGAAGGAGTGCCATGCGCATCGCCCATATCGCGCCGTGCGTGCGCGGCCCGCCCCGGCGTCGCCCGTTCCGGCAGGTCTGACACCGCACCCGAGGGGCGTGCCACGCCCATCTCAGTCGGCAAGATCCGGAAATCCACCATAAGAGGTGATCGATACTGTGGTTCCGCCTACCACCGCGATCGCGGACGTATTGCAACTGCGGGGCCAGACGGGCTGGCTGAGCCCGCCGCTGCGCCCCGTCCACCGGGCGCCGGGGCTGCTCGGCCGGCCCCGTACCGTGCGGCTCGCCCCGGGACCGGGCGAACACGGCCTGGAACCGCTGCGCGCGGTCATGGACGAGTGCCTGGACGGCCGGGTGATCGTCGTGGCCGGCGCCCAGGCCGCGGCCGGCGCCGTGTGGGACGAGATCATGACCCGGGCAGCGCTGGCCCGGGGAGCGCGCGGCCTGCTCGTGGAGGGCGGGGTGCGCGACGTCAATGCCTATCGCGACCTCGGCCTGCCCGTGTGGGCGCTGTACGAGGCGACGGCCGGTCCGGGCCCGGACGTGCACGTCGCCGCCCTCGGCGGCCCCGTGGAGATCGGAGGCGTGACGGTGGACGAGAGCGCCACCATCGTCATGGACGGCTCGGGCGTGGTCGCCCTGCCCTCGACCGACGTCTTCGCCGACTCCTACATGTACGCCGACGCCGAGGAGAACGTGGTCACGGCGCTGCGCGAGGGCGCCACCCTCGCCGAGGCCAACCGGTACAAGGAGGACATGGTCACCAAGCTGCTCCGCGCGACCTGATCCGCCCCGCCACCGGTCTCGGGGGCCGGCTTCACGGCGTCGCGCCGCGGGGACCCGGCCGCTCTCAAGGCGCCGCCGGCCCCGCGGCGCGTACCTGCCTTCCACCGGGCGGGTCCGCGCCGCGGCGCCGGCGGGAGCGGTCAGTCCTTGAAGGCGTCCTTGACGTCCTTCGCGGCGTCCTTCACCCGCTCCCCGGCCTGCTTCAGGCTGCCCTTGGCCTCGTCGGCCTCGCCTTCGGCCCTGAGCTCCTCGTCGTCGGTCGCGTCGCCGACGCCCTGCTTGATCTTGCCCTTGAGCTGCTCCGCCTTGTTCGAGATCTTGTCATCAGCGCCCATGATCCGGCCCCCTTCACTGTGGGTCTGTCCCGCTAGTGCACCTGTCCGGTGCGAGGGCCGGTAAACGCCGCCGCCCGCTAACCAGTGCGTCAAGTCCCGGCGGGGCGCCGACAAAGCCGGTCAACAAGCCCTGACCAGAAACCTCGCCATGGCCGGGAAAGCCGGACATACTCGATCACGCGCGGGCAACAGCGGTAGTGCGGTTCCGGCGATGTAGCGCGGTTCCGATGATGAGGAAGCAGGACGATGGCCTCTCCCCGGCGCTCGATCGTGGTCGTGACCACGGCGGTGACCGTCGCGGCGCTCGCCGTGCTGTTCGCGGCACTGGTGTCCGGCGGCGGCTGGCCCCCGCAGCAGATCCCCGGCCTTCCCTCGCCAGGCCCGCTGACCACCGCGGGCCTGCCGGTCGTCCGGGTGCTGCTCGACGTGTGCGCGGTCGCGACGGTCGGCACGCTGTTCGCGGCCACGGCGCTGACCGGCGACCCGGACGAAAGGCGCGCCGTCACCCGCGCCGCCGGGCCCTGGGCGCTCGGCTGGGCCCTCACCGCGGCGCTCACCCAGATCCTCACCATGTCCGACCTGCTCGGACTGCCGATCGGGCAGGCGCTGGAGTCGGGCTTCCTGACCACCTACAGCATGGAGGTGCCGCAGGGGCAGGCGTTCCTGCTGGTGATGCTGCTGGCCGTGGCCGTGGCGGTGGGGAGCACGCTGCGCCTCGGCTCGCGCGCCGGCGTCCTGCTCCTCGCCGTGGCGCTGTTCGCCGTCCTGCCGCCGGCCTACGTCGGGCACTCCGCGTCGGCCGCCGACCACAACATCGCCGTCTCCAGCCTCATGGCGCACATCGGCGGGGTGACGCTGTGGGTCGGCGGCCTGTTCGCCCTGGTCTCGCACCTGCGCCGTTCGCGGGCCACCGGGGCCGCACGGGTCGTCGCGGTGCGGCGGTTCAGCGCGGTCGCGCTGTGCTGCTTCGTCGTCGTCGGCTTCTCCGGGCTGGTCAACGCCTGGATCCGGCTCGGCGGCGCGGCCCAGTTCTGGGAGACCCGGTACGGCCTGCTGGTCCTGGCCAAGATCGCGGCACTCGGGGTGCTCGGCTGGTTCGGCTGGGCCCACCGCCGCGGCACCATCGCCGCCCTGGAGGCGGAGCCCGACGCCGCGCGGCCCGACGCTGAGCAGCCCGGCGGTGAGCGGTCCGGCGGTGAGCGGTCCGGCGGTGAGCGGTCCGACGCTGGGCAGGCCGATGGTGAGCGGTCCGACGCTGAGCGGCCCGACGCTGGGCAGGCCGATGGTGAGCGGCCCGATGGTGAGCGGTCCGACGCTGGGCAGGCCGATGGTGAGCGGCCCGATGGTGAGCGGTCCGACGAGAAGCAGGCGCGGGCCGGGGGGAGGTTCCTGCGGCTGGCGACCGCGGAGGTCGGGGTGATGGCCTGCACGATCGCGCTCGCGGTCGGACTGTCGCGCACCCCGCCGCCGCGCGCCGACGCCCCGCACGGTCAGCACGAGCTGCTCGGCTACTCGCTGCCACCGTTCTCCCCGTGGCGGCTGCTCACCGAGACCCGTCCCGACCCGCTGCTGATCCTGGCCGTGGCCGGCGTGGCCGCGGCCTACCTCGTCGGCGTGTGGCGGCTGGCCCGCCGCGGGGACGGGTGGCCGGCCGGCCGCACGGCGGCGGCGCTGGCGGGCGTCCTGGTCCTGCTGTACGGCGTCGCGGGTGGAGTGTCCGCCTACGGCCCCGCGCTGTTCTCCGTGCACGCCCTGCAGTACGCGCTCGTCGGCACCGTGGGCCCGGCCCTGCTCGCCCTCGGGGCGCCTCTGGTGCCGTTCAGGGAGGCCGCGCCGCTGCTGGGCCGCGGGGTGAACGGCCCTGTGGCGACGGCGCTGACCCACCCGGCCGCCGCCACGGCCGTGTACGCGGCGCCCTACTTCGTGCTGTACGTCACCGGCCTGTTCGACCAGGCGCAGTCGAGCCTCGCCGTCCGGCTGACCGCCATGGCCGTCATGGCGCTGAGCGGGACGTGGTTCTTCTCGGTGGCCCTCGGACTCGACCCGCTGCCCCGGGCGATCGGCCCGGCGGCCCGCGTCCGCATGCTCGCGGGCGCGCTGGTCGTCCAGGTCTGGACGGCGCTGCTGTTCCTCGCGGGCCCCCCGCAGGGGCCGGACTGGTACGCCGCCCTCGCCATCCCCTGGGCGCCCGACCGCGCCGCCGACCAGAGCGCGGGCGCCCTCCTCGGCGCCGGGCCCGCCGCGGTCACGATCGCGCTGCTGATCGTCCTCATGACCGCCTGGCGGCGCCGGGCCGGCCGGCGCCTCGCGTCCCAGGACGCCCCGCCGCAGATCCACGCGACCCGGCCGTGACCCACGCGACCCGGCCGTGACCCACGCGACGCGGCCGTGACCCACGCGACCCGGCCGTGATCCGCGGGACCTGGCCGTGACCCGGGCGCTGCGCCGGGATCCGCGGCGCCTTTAGAGTGTGGCCATGACGCGGTCGCCTTCCCCCGACCCCGCGGACGGGGCCCCCGGCACGCTCGCGCGACGGCTCGGCACCGGCGACGCCGTCGTCATCGGCCTCGGCTCCATGATCGGCGCGGGGGTGTTCGCGGCCTTCGGCCCCGCCGCCGCGGCGGCCGGGTCCGGGCTGCTCCCGGCGCTCGCGCTCGCGGCGCTGGTGGCCTACTGCAACGCCACCTCCTCGGCCCGGCTCGCCGCCCGCCACCCCGCCTCGGGCGGCACGTACGTGTACGGCCGCGAGCGCCTGGGCGAGTTCTGGGGGTACCTCGCCGGCTGGGGCTTCGTGGTCGGCAAGACCGCGAGCTGCGCGGCGATGGCGCTGACCGTGGGCGCCTACGCCTGGCCCGGGCACGAGCACCTGGTGGCGGTGGCGGCCGTGGCGGCGATCACGGCGGTCGACTACGCCGGCGTGCACAAGGCGGCGTGGGTGACCCGGCTGATCGTGGCGGTCGTCCTGGTGGTGCTGGCCGTCGCCGTCGCCGCCTGTCTCACCGGCGGTCGGCCCGCGCCGGTCGCCTCCGCCGGGGCGACGGCCGGCGGGGTGCTCCAGGCGGCCGGGCTGCTGTTCTTCGCCTTCGCCGGCTACGCCCGCATCGCGACCCTCGGCGAGGAGGTGCGCGACCCGGCGCGCACCATCCCGCGGGCCATCCCCGTGGCCCTCGGCGTGACCCTGGTCGTCTACGCCGCCGTGGCCTTCGCCCTGCTCGCGACGCTCGGCCCTGGGGGTCTGGCGCGCTCGGCCGCGCCCGTCGCGGACGCCGTCCGCGCCGCGGGGGCCGGCGGGCTGGTCCCGCTGGTCACGGTGGGGGCGGCCACGGCCGCGCTCGGGTCGCTGCTGGCGCTGGTCCTCGGCGTCTCGCGCACCGTGCTCGCGATGGCCAGGGATGGGCACCTGCCCCGCCCGCTGGACGCCGTGCACCCGCGCTTCCGCGTGCCGCACCGCGCCGCGCTGGCCGTGGGCGCGGTGGTGGCCGTCGTCGCCGGGACGGCCGACGTCCGCGGCGCGATCGGCTTCTCCTCGTTCGGCGTGCTGGTGTACTACGCGATCGCGAACGCCTCCGCGCTCACGCTGTCAGCGGACGAGGGCCGCCCCCCGAGGGCGGTGCCGGTGATCGGGCTGGCGGGCTGCCTGCTGCTCGCCTTCAGCCTGCCTCTGCCGTCGGCGCTGGCCGGGGCCGGGGTGCTGGCCGCCGGGGCGGTCGCCTGGGCGGCGCGAAGGGCGTGGCGACGCTCCTCCTGACGCCCCCGGCGGCGCCGCGTCCGTGGACGACGGCGTGGACGACGGCGTGGCCGACGGCGCGTCCGTGGACGACGGCGTGGCCGGCCGGGTGAGGTCCCGGCCGGCGTCCGGGAACTAGAACAGCCAGTCCAGCAGGCCGGTCTTCTTGGTCTCGGTGGGGCTCGGCACGGGCGCCTGCGTGGTGGGCGGAGCCTGCGTGGGAGCGGAGGTCGTCGGCGAGGCCGTCGGCTTGTCGTCCTGGACCTGCGGGTCGTCCTCCGGCTCCTGCTCACGCTCGGTCGGCTTCGGCGCGGGCGGGGCCGAGGTGTGCCGGGTGCGGGTCGGCGTCGGCCGGGGCGTCGGCTCCGGCGGCGTCCGCGGGCGGGCGGCCGTCGTGGGCGCGGTCGACGGCGAGGCGCTGGGCGTCAGCGTCGGCTCCGCGGTCTCGTCGGGACCCGCGGCGCCGGTGGCCTCGTCGGTGGGCGTGGCGGCGGCCGTGCTGCCGGTGGCGGGCGCCTTCTGGCCGGCGGGGGTGCAGTCGGCGGGGGCCGCGCACGCCGCCTCGGGCTTGGAGCCGACCGAGGAGGAGACGATCCAGCCCCCGGCGACGGCGAGCACCACGATCGCGACCATGGCGAGGATGAGGCCCTTGTTCTTGCTGCCCTTCTCCTCCTCGAGGTCGGCGTCGCCCGTCCAGCCGGAGCCGAGGAACCCGCGGCGCTCCTCGGTCGCGGGGCCCTGCTCGCCGTCGGGGTCCCAGTCCTCCCCGTCCGGCCGGGCGTAGCCCTCGGGCCGCTCGTAGCCTTCCGGCCGCTCGTGGTCCTCGATCACCGGATAGCCCTCGGTGTACTCGCCGGGCTTCTCGTGGCCCTCGGCGCGGTCGTGGCCCTCGGGAGCCTCGCTCCGCTCGTAGTCGGGGCGCTCGGGCCGCGCGGGGTCGTCGTTGTGCGGGCGGACGGGCTCCTGCCCGGGCGTCCATCCGTCGGACAGCACGTCGCCGCCGGGACGCTCCGCCTCCGCGGCCCACTCGATGCTGAAGGGACCGGTCTGCTTCAGAGGATCCTCATCATGGGATCTCGGGTTGCCGTCGCGGTCCATATCGAACCTCTCTGCTCTAGAACCTGGCCGCGCACCTGCATAGCAGCTCCGACAGCGGCCTGTCCGGAAACTTCACAGTTTTTCCAACTTTCGCAATCTTCCCATGGGTCACCCAGGCCACAGGCCGGAATCGGGAATAAGGCCGCGATCTCCGTCCGTCCGTAACCCCGTCGCCCAGGGCGCGGCGGACGGCTTCCCGACGCGTTCCGGCACCCGGATACCGATCTGCCGGTGGTCGTCGTATTTTGGGTATATGGCGTCACTAAGCGGGTGAAAGCGCAGGTGGCGGGCAGGTGGCGGCAGGGCCGAACGTCCCATCGCACAGGCGCCGTAAGACCCTGCCAGGTCGCTCGGTCATGGCCGAGTCTGGAAAGCAGATTCCCTGACAGGGAGGTGCCCCATGCGATCCTTGGCCAGGTGGACGGTGAGGTGTGCCCGCCGATATCGGTTCGATCACAACCCATTACGCCGCCGATCCGACCGCATCGAGGCCATCGCCGTGCTGGTCACGCTGCTGGCGTTGCTGATCAGCGTGTGGCCGGCCGCCATCGCCGCCCATCTGGTCTACCAGCGCGGCGTGGCCGCCGAACGCCTGGAGCCGGTCCAGCGCAAGCAGGTCACCGCCGTCCTGATGGAGGACGCCGCCAGCACCAGCACGGTCTCCTCCCAGGGCGCCGTGCTCGGCATCAAGGCCAAGGTCCGTTGGTACACCCCGGACGGTCGTCCGCACACCGAGACCCTGGCCGTTCCCGCCCAGGCGAAGTCCGGCTCCACTCTGGAGATGTGGGTCGACGCCTCGGGTCGTCCGGTCGCCGCTCCCCGGACGCACGCGCAGACCGTCGCCGACACGGTCGTCGCCGGTCTCGGCGTGCTGTTCGCGGCCTGCGGAGTCCTGTTCACCAACCTCGCGCTGTTCCGGTGGCTGCTCGACCGCCGTCGCTACGCCGAATGGGACCAGGCATGGGCGGGCGCCCACCAGCGGTGGCGGCGGCCACGGCAGCCGTGAGAGCGGTGACGCCGTGAACCGGCCCGTGGTCGTCGGCGTCGACGGCTCGCCGCCGTCGCTCGCGGCCGTGCGCTGGGCCGCCATGGACGCCGTACGGCGTGGGCGGACCCTGCGCGTGGTCCACGTCATCGACCCTTGGGTCTTCGACCAGCCGCTGACCACTCCGCCGGGGTTCCGCGACTCCCTGTCGGAGCTTTCCGGCACCGTGCTGGCCGAGGCCGCGCGCGGGGCCGGCGGGCTGGCGCCCGCGCTCGCGGTGGAGGCGGTCACCCTCACCGGCACCGTCCGCGAGGAACTGCTGACCGCCGCCAGGGACGCCGAGGTGCTGGTCGTCGGCAGCCGCGGCCTGGGTGGGTTCCTCGGCCTGCTGCTCGGCTCGGTGTCTATGGGCGTCGCCGGGCGCGCCGCCTGCCCGGTCGTGGTCGTCCGGCACACCGAGCAGGCGGCGTACGGCGAGGTCGTCGTGGGTCACGACGGCTCACCGGGGTCTGAGGCGGCACTGGAGTACGCCTTCGAGGAGGCCGCCCGCCGGGGGACGCCGCTCCGCGTCATCTACGCCTGGCAGGTGGGCTCCATGCTGCCGATGTTCGGGGCCTACGGCTCGGACCTGGAGAAGGTGTACGAGTCCGGCGTGCGCGCCGCACAGGACCGGCTGTCGCCTTGGCGCGAGAAGTTCCCGCAGGTGCGGCTGCGCGACTCGGTCGTCCAGGCCCATCCGGTCGAGGCGCTGTGCGAGGCGTCGCGTGCGGCCGGCCTGCTCGTCGTCGGGTCGCGGGGGAGGGGCGGCCTCGGCTCGGCCGTGCTCGGTTCGGTCAGCCACGGCGTGCTCCACCACGCCGCGAGCTCGGTCGCGGTGGTGGGTTCGCGGGCCGCCCGGCCGGTCGAGGGGAGCCGGGACCGATGAGCGGCGGCCTCCGGCGAGGAAAGGGGAGGCGAGGCGGATGAAGCAGAGCCTCCGGCTCGGTCGCGTGGCCGGCATCCCGGTGGGCGCCCACTGGTCCACGCTGGCGATCATCGCGCTGATCGGCTGGGCCCTGGCCGGCTCGGTCCTGCCCGAGGCCGTCCCCGGACTGCCCCCGGTGCAGTACTGGACGGTCGCCGTGGTCACCTCCGTGGTGTTCCTCGGCACGCTGCTGGCCCATGAGCTGGCGCACGCCCTGGTAGCCCGCCGCCGCGGGATCCCTGTGCGGTCGATCACCCTGTGGCTGCTCGGCGGCGTCACCGAGTTCGCCGGAGAGGAGGCGAAGACCCCGAAGGACGAGCTGCAGGTGTCGGCGGCGGGGCCGCTCACCAGCCTGGCGCTGTCGGGACTGTTCTTCCTGGCGTCGCTGCCGTTGCGGGGCCCGGCCGTGCTCGTCCCGGCCGTGCGGTGGCTCGCGCTGATGAACGCCGTGCTGGCGGTGTTCAACATGCTGCCCGGGGCTCCGCTGGACGGCGGCCGGGTGCTGCACGCCATCCTGTGGAGCCGGCACGGCGACCGCCTGCGGGCCGACCGCTCGGCGGCCCGGGCGGGGCAGGCGCTCGGCATGGCGCTGATCGCGATCGGCGGGGCGGAGCTGCTGCTGCTGGCCTGGACCGGCGGCCTGTGGACGATGCTGATCGGGTGGTTCCTGGCGGGGGCCGCGCGCAGCGAGAACATCGCCCGCGCGGCCCACCGGGGGCTCGCCGGGTGGCGGGTGCGCGATGTCATGACCCCCTCGCCCGACCTCGCCCCCGCCTGGGGCGACCTCGACGACTTCGTGGGCAACGTGGCGCTGCGCTCGCGGCAGACGGTGTTCCCGGTGGTCGACTTCGCGGGGAGCCCGGCGGGCACCCTGTCGCTGGAGAGGCTGACGGCCATCCCTGCGCGGCAGCGCCACGACAGCCGGGTGGCGAGCGTGTGCAGGCCACTGTCCCCCGACCGCGTGCTCGGCCCGGACGACGACGCCGGCCGCATCCTCGGGCTGTCGTCCCTCAGCGGGGAACTGGTGGCCGTGGTCGCCGACGCGGGTCACGTCGTCGGCATGGTGACCTCCGCCGACCTCGCCCGCGCCCTCCAGCAGGCCGTCCTGCGCACCACCACGGCCGCCCCGCCCCCCGGTCATCCCGGGCCGCCGCTCCACCCCCACCCCGACGCGCCCGGCGACGAGCCGCCCGACCGGCGCCTGCCCGGCTGATCGAGGTGCCGTCCACCGTCGCGGACTCGTCTCAGCCGTCGCGGCAGCGGAGCAGCAGCATCGCGGCGTCGTCGTGGAGCGGCGCGTCGACGTGGGCGACCAGGTCGAGCCGCAGGGCCTCCAGCGCGGCCTCAGGGTCGTCGTCCTTGAGCAGGAACGCCCGTTCGGTGAGCGGGTAGAAGCGGCCCGCGCGGTCGCGGGCCTCGATCACCCCGTCGGTGTAGAGCAGGATCTGGTCGCCCGGCGCGAAGTCGACCTGGTGGGGGTTCGGGCCGTCGACCTCCAGCACCGCCAGCCCCAGCGGCGGGGCGGTGTCGTCCGGCTCCGCCAGCGTGATCTCGCCGTTGGCGCGCAGGATGAGCGGCGGCGGATGGCCGTAGTTGAGCAGGGTGAGCCGCCCGCCGGGGTCGGCGTCCACCAGGATGGCGGTGACGAACTCCTCGCCCGACAGGCGCCGGTTGAGCGCTTTCTCCAGCCGGCCGCTGACGCCGCGCAGGTCGGCCTCGTCGTGGGCCGCCTCGCGGAAGGCGCCGAGCACCAGCGCCGCGGTCTCGACGGCCTCCAACCCCTTGCCCTGAACGTCGCCGACGATGGCGCGCACCCCGCCGGGGCCGGTGACCACCTCGTAGAGGTCGCCGCCGATGCGCGCCTCGGCGTTCGCCGAGGTGTAGGAGACGGCCGCGCGGAGGTGGCCCGCCAGCCGGGGGACCGGCCTGAGCAGCACGCGCTGCGCGACCTCGGCCACGGAGCGGACGCTCGCCAGCTCGCGCTCGCGGCGCTGCCGCCCCACCGTGGCCAGGATGCTCGCCGCGGTGACCCCGGTGATGGAGATCAGGCTCATGTTGCTCTGGCGGTCGCCGAGGACCCCCGCGTACAGCGCGAGGAGCAGCGAGAGGATCAGCGCCACGACGCCGATCACGACCGTGCGCCGCACGCCGCCCACCAGGCTGGCGAACGCGGATCCGACCGCCAGCAGGGAGAGGTAGTTGAGGTCGGGTCCGGAGATGACGTCGACCGCGGCGACGATGCCCAGGGAGGCGAAAGGCAGCGCGCCCATGAGCCGCTGCGTTCTGCGACTGACCGCGCTCATAGGCGGCGTCCCGCTGCCGTGACGGTTCGTTCTCGCTGCCGACCGTTCGTCACAGGATGCCTCCGTGGAATAGGACCTTCTCGGTGGTGTGCCGACCAGGCTTCCCGGTGCTCCGCGGTAACTGTAACAAGGCGGCGAAAGGGCGAACAGCGTTCTGGCCTTACGCGATGGCCACAGCCGTGAACGGTGCGGCTACGGAGACGGCGGGCCGGGGCAGCCGGCGAATCGGAAGTGAGCCGGCGTTCGCGGGGAACCCGGGTCATGAAAGAATCTTGAGTTACGGCGAAATGGGATAATTTCCACCATTTACCGCTTATGCCAGAAAGCACCTCGACAACCTCACAACTACAACGAACTGGACGCCCTCCGGCGTCGGAAAGCCGGATCGAGCCTGCCCGAGCGCAATTCTAGCCGGGAGGTCTCTGAAGGGCTCATGAATCGAACTTTACTCGGGGATCAGCCGGCCGGGACCGATTCGATGCAGGCCCTCGACTTTCCACGACCGGTCCGCCTGGATGCCCTCCGATAATGCTTTGAGACGATAAATCATGCTCAGGCCGGCAGCTTGCTATGAGTCGTTGGTGGGAGTTCGTCGATGCGCGGGCAGGCGGGCGGTGAAGCACGCGCCGCCGCCCCCGCTCTCGGTGACGGCCACGGCGCCGCCGTGCAGGACGACGATCTCCCGGACGATCGCCAGGCCGAGGCCCGACCCGCCCGCGTCCCTCGTGCGGGCCTCGTCGAGCCTGGTGAAACGGTCGAAGACGGCGTCGCGGTCCTCCACGGGAATGCCGGGCCCGTCGTCGCGCACCTCCAGCACGGCGCCGTCCCCGTCCGCCCCCTCGGCGGCCACGCGGACCTCGACCGACGACGTCGCGTGCCGCACGGCGTTGTCCACCAGATTGACGATCATCCGCGCGAGGTGCGGGCGGGAGCCGCGCACCACCACGTCGGGCTGGACGTCCAGCTCGACGCGAATGCCCGCCCGCGGGCGCGGGCGCAGCGACTCCTCCGCCGCCACCTGTCCGAGGTCCACCTCGTCGGCCCTCGGCGGCGCCCCGGCGTCCAGGGCCGCCAGCAGCAGCAGGTCGGCGGCCAGCGACTGCAGCCGCCGCACGTCGCACAGCGCCTCGACGGCCGTCTCGCCGGCGGGGGCCAGCTCCAGACGGGTGCGCAGCGTCGCGATCGGGCTGCGCAGCTCGTGGGCCGCGTCGGCGACGAAGCGCCTGTGCTGCTCGACGGCCCTCTCCAGGCGGTCGAGGGTGGCGTTCACGGTGCGGGCGAGCGCCGCGACCTCGTCCCGCGCCGCCGGCACGGGTACGCGCCGGTGCAGGTCGCGCGCGGTGATGTCGGCCAGCCGGGCCCGTATGGCGGACACCGGCACCAGCGCCCGGCCGACGAAGAACCAGGTCATCGCGGCCACCAGAAGCAACAGGACCGGGATGCCGAAGACCAGCAGCCGGTTCAGCACGGCCAGCGCCTCACGCGCCGGGCCCAGCGAACTGCGTGCCATGACGGTCACCGGCCCCGCGCCGGTCTCCACGACGGTGCTGGCCGTCGTGTACGCCCCGGCGCCCCAGCCGGGGCCCGGGGCCTCGGCGGGAAGCCCGATATGGACGTCCGGATCGGGCACCGTCCGCAGGGAGGCCTCGCTCGGCGCGCCGGACACGCCGTCCTTGGTGATCGTGAGCGCGGCGCCCTTCGCCGAGCCGGGGACACCGGCCGATTTCACGGGGCCGGAGGAACCGGCCGTCTTCGCGGGGCCGGGGGAACCGGCCGTCTTCGCGGGGCCGGATGTACCGGCCGTTTCCGCCGGACCGGGCGAACCGGCTTTCTTCGCGTCGGACTCGGGGACCGCCGGCATGGGGGCGACGGCCAGGCGGCTCGCCGCCACCCCGGCCCGTTGCGCGGCCTCCGCGTTCGCGCTGCGCTCCAGGTCGGCGCGCAGGATCGTGGTCAGCGCGACGGCCGCGGCCGCGAGGGCGGCCGCGACGATGAGGGTCGCGGCCACGGTCGCGCGCAGCCGGACCGACCACCGCATCAGCGTCGCCCGTCGAGGCGGTAGCCGGCACCCCGCACGGTGACCAGGGAAGAACGGCCGAACGGGGTGTCGATCTTGCGGCGCAGCGCGCTGATGTAGACCTCCACGATGCTCGGATCGCCCTCGTAGGCGAAGTCCCACGCCTGCCGCAGCAGCTCGGCCTTGGAGACCACCTCGCCGGGCCGCCGGGCGAGGCCGTGCAGCACCGCGAACTCCTTGGGAGTGAGGGCGATGTCCACCCCGGCGCGGCTGCACCGCATTCCAGCAGGATCGACCACCAGGTCGCCGACCGTCAGCGCGACCGGCCGCTCCCGGCCGCCCCGCCGCACCAGGGCACGCAGCCGGGCCAGCAGCACGACGTAGGAGAACGGCTTGGACAGGAAGTCGTCGGCCCCGTTGTCCAGCGCCTCGGCCTCGTCGTACTCGCCGTCCTTGGCCGTCAGCATCATGATCGGCGTCCAGTCGCCCCCGTCGCGCAGGCGCCGGCAGACCGCGTACCCGTTCAGCCGGGGCAGCATCACGTCGAGCACGATCGCGTCGTAGGCATTTTCGGCAGCCATCCACAGGCCCTCGGGCCCGTCGTGGGCGACGTCGACGGCGAAGCCCTCGTTCGCCAGGCCGTTCTTGACCAGGGCCGCCAGGCGGCGCTCGTCCTCGACCAGTAGCACGCGCATGGGTCAAGGGTGCCGGACGCCACCTGAAAGGCGGCTTAAGATCATTTCGGCCGGCTTCAGGGTGGCTTCAGGTGACCGTCGGCAGGGTCTTTCTCCGTCGGACCCGCAAGGCCGGCCCGCGAGGGGCCGGCCGGTCACTAGGAGAAGCTCATGATCGACAAGCGCCTGCGCGTGGTGCTGTCCGCCGGGGTGCTCGGGGTGGCCCTGGCCGCCACGCTCACCGCCGCCGCGAACGCCGACAACGCACCCGGCGACGACCCCGTGGTGCTCCATGCGACCCGCGCCTGCGGGCACACGATGACGCTGGTGCGCAAGGACGGCAAGGTCTACCTCGACGACGGCACGGGACTCAAGGAGCTGAAGCCCGGCGACGCGGCGCCCGCGGCGCCCGCGGTCCCCGCCCTGCCGCCGACCGGCCAGGCGCCCGAGACGGCCACCCCGCCCCACGGCGACGCCCCCGAGACGGCCACCCCGCCCGACGGCGACGCGCCGGAGAAGGGCGCTCCGCCCGCCGGTGACGCGCCGGAGGGGGCGACCACGGCGCCGGTCGTGCCCGATGGCGGCGGCACGCCCCTGGCCACGCCCGACGCCACCAGGACGCTGACCACGGTGCCCGATGGCGAGGGCGTGCCGCCGGCCGCCGGGGCGCCGGAGCCCGGGGAGAAGGCCGAGATCCTCCGCGCGGAGAAGGACACCAGGGTGAGCGGGACGGCTCCGGACGGGGACGGGAAGGGCGCGGGCACGTTGACCTGCGCCGTGCCGGCCCAGGCCCGGGAGGACCGGCAGGACGGCGAGGCCCGGGGGACGCGCCAGACCCATGAGGCCCGACAGGAAGAGCAGGCCGAGTAGGCCGGCGACGCGCAAGGCGGCCGGCGGCCCCGGCTGAGGTGGTTACCGTGCCATCGGGTCGGGGGGCCGGCTCAAGGGTGTTCGCGGGCCGGTGGCTTGAGCTGGAGCTCGTCCAGCAGGCTGCTGGTCGCCGCGGCGACCGCCTCGACGGCGCGCTCGAACGCCTCGGTGTTGCGCGCCGACGGGGCGCGGAACCCTGAGATCTTGCGGACGTACTGCAACGCGGCGGCCCTTACGTCGTCGTCGGTGACGTCACTGGTGTAGGGCTCGCGAAGTGTCTTGATGCTCCGGCACATGAAAGGACGGTACGTCATGGGCGCGGAGGGCGGGGGACCCCGTCCCAGGCGCAGGGGTGACCCCAGCGGGCGGGCGCGCACGGGACGGGCGTCGGCCTGGCCGCGTCGCGCCTGTGCTCCGTATGCCGGGAAACTCCCGGTAAAGCGGCGGTTGGCGGGCGTTATCCGCCGACGTCCGGAGGGGATGGGCACTACATCTCTGACCGACGGAGGCCGCCATGGCGCAGAAGACGACCGCCGCCCCGAAGGACGCCGAGCGCGGACGTGCCGAGACCGGCCCCGAGGATTCCGCGCGCCCCGCCGCGCGGAAGGCGGAGCCCCGGAAAGGCGCCGTCCGGAGTGCGGCGTCGGGGTCGGGCGGCTCGCGGAGTGCGGCGTCGGGGTCGGGCGGCTCGCGGAGTGCGGCGTCGGGGTCGGGCGGCTCGCGGAGTGCGGCGTCGGGGTCGGGTGGTGCCCGGAGTTCCGCGGCGCGATCGAGTAGTGCGCGGGGTGCCGCGTCGCGGTCGGGCGGCGCCGGGGGGGAGGGGCCGCGGGCTGAGGCCGCCGCGCCCGCCCGGCGCCATCGGGCCCCCGCCTCGCGGCCGGCGGTGACGCTGCCGCTGATCGGGCGGGTGGTCCTGCCGCCGCCGGACCGGCTGGCCTTCTACGCGGCGCTGGGCCTGCTCTCGGCCTTCAACATCATCGAATGGCCGCTGGCGCTGGTCATCGGATTGGGGCACTTCCTGGCGGAGCAGCGTCTCTCGCGCGTCCTGCGAGGCATAGGACAGGCGGCGGAGGCCGTCTAGAGTGAATGCCGCATTTCCGGTTGATGACCGTCAATGCCGATGAATATCGCTTATCGTCAATAGCGCGCAAAATTCCAACACGCCGACCATCGGCAACGGACCGCAAACATGGCAACAAGTCTCGACAGGGGGCGGATATCGGCGTTCGGTGAATCGGTTGTGGTCCGTTCGGCTCGGGTACATGGTCCTCGCCCGCCGAAATAGGACAAAGGAGTCATATCAATGACTTTCAACCCTCTGGAACAGCAGGGAATCCCGCTGGACCGGCAACTGCGCAACTGGCGGGAACTCAACGTCCCCCAGCTCGACCCGGACCATTCCGATCCCTACGCCCGCTGCCGGGTCATCACCATGAACGGCATCGAGGTCGAAGCGATCATGTTCGGCCACCACTTCGCCCGGCACTGCCCCGATCTGGACGTGCGGCGGCAGCTCGCCGAGGTGCGCTACATCGAGCAGCAGCAGCAGAAGGCCGTGAACTGGCTGCTGCCCGGCCTGGCCTCGGTGCTGGAGACCACGATCGCCTACGAGCAGGTGGCCGTCGACCTGACGGCCTGGGTCGCCCGGATGGAGCCCGACCCCTACCTCAAGCAGGCGTTCGAGTTCGGCATGCTGGAGGACTTCGACCACCTGTACCGGTACGCCAACCTGTACGAGCTGATCGAGCACCGCAAGGCCGAGAAGATCGTGGACGCGCTGACCGAGGTCATGCCCGGGCGGCCCACGCCCCTGCACCACCGGCACCCGATCGACAACGTCCGCGACCACTACGACAAGGACACCGCGAGCCCGATCTCCAAGCTGCACACCCTGACGATCATGGCCGCCGAGCAGCAGACCATGAACTTCTACATGAACGTCGGGCCGGAGTACATGGAGGAGATCGCCCGCCGGCTCTACCAGGAGATCGGGCTCATCGAAGAAGAGCACGTCACCCACTACGAGTCGCTGCTCGATCCGAACGAGACCTGGTGGGAGATGCTGGTCAACCATGAGTACAACGAGTGCTACATGTACTACTCGTTCATGGAGACCGAGTCCGACGACCGGCTGAAGTCGATCTGGGAGCTGCACCTGAACATGGAGCTGGAGCACCTGCGCATCGCCTGCGACCTGATGCGCCGCCACCAGGGCCGCGAGCCGGCCGAGATCCTGGCGCCGAGCTTCCCGGAGCCGGTGACCTTCGAGCCGAACAAGATCTACATTCGTGAGATCCTCGCCACGCAGATCGATCTCACCACGCTCGGGACGGGGTACGTGCGCGACGCGCACGAGCGGTTCCAGCGCTTCCAGGACCGGTTGCACGGCGGCGAGCCCGCGCCCAGCGACCAGGTGCTGGAGGAGACCACGGCGAAGTTCGGGCAGGACTACCGGATGGAGACCGAGGGCCCGCACCCCGTGCCCAGCATGCGCCGTCCCGCCCACTGACAGGGGACGGACAGGACCGGCGCCCGCGCGGCGCGGCACCGCCCGCCCGGCCTTCCAAGGACCGGGCGGGCGGTGGCGTGTGCGGTCGGCGGTCAGGTGTTCTTCTTGCCCATCGCCTGGCGGACCACGTCACGGACGCGGTCGAACATGGCCGTCGGCGTTCCGACCAGGACGTTCTTGGTGGCCGACTCCACGCCCGGGTGCGGGTGCGTCGGGGCGAGCGCCTCGGCGGCCTTGACGCCGAGCGCCATCGCCCGCCGCTCGGCCGAGTTGGTCTCCCGCACGAGCTGGGCGAACTCGTAGCGCTCCTCGGCCCGGGCGTGCTCCTCGACGGCGATGCGCAGCTTCTGCAGGTGTGAGGGGAACGAGGGGTCGTCGGTCCCCCGCTCCTCCATGAGCGTGAGCAGCTGCTTGGCCTCGTTCTCCTCGCGCAGCCGCTCGTCGACGATGGCGTCGCCGCCGTCGAGCGCGCGCCTGGCGTAGGGGTGGACGACCTCCTCCTCGGCGGTCTCGTGGACGGCCAGCAGGCGCACCAGGTCCTGGAACGCGTCGGCCCGCGTCTCGCCGGTGGCCTGCTCCACCTCGTCGAACATGTCCCTGATGGCCGCGTGCTGGCGGATCAGCAGCCCCACCACGTCGCTCTCGTCCATCAGCTCAGGCATGGTCTTGCTCTTGGCCATTGCGGTTCCCCCCGTGTCGTCGCCGCGGTGGCTCGGTTCTCCGCCGTCGGGCAATGAAGACCTTCCCCACCGCCGGTGGCGACACGGACATCTACCGACAAGGGCCAGCAAAAGAGGTCATGTTCGGAGCGGAACTCCCTCGATGCCGGAAGTCCCCGGATGCCGGAACGCCCCGGGTCCGCCGGCAGGTGCGGGAGTACGGCCGGGGGCCGTACTCCCGCGAAGGGCGCGGCTCAGCTCGCGGCGCACGTGTATCCGGACGGCACCGAGGAGGTGCCGTCGGGACGGCCGCCCTGGAAGCCGAACGTCGTTCCGGCGCCCGGCCCGAGCGCGCCGTTGTAGGAGGCGTTGCGGGCGGTCACCGTCTGCCCGCTGGTGCTCACGGTCGCGCCCCACGACCCGGTGATGGTGTGGCCGGAGGGCAAGGTGAAGGTCACCGTCCATCCCTTGATGGCGGCGGTGCCGGTGTTGGTGACCGTGATCGGCTGGATGACGTAGCCGTTGCCCCACTGGCCCTGCGTGGTCGCCGTGACGCTGCATCCGCCCGTGCCGCCGCTTCCCGCCGTGGTGGTGAAGGTCACCAGGGCGGAGTCGCCGGAGAGGTTCCCCGCGCCGTCACGGGCCCGCACGTAGACCTGGTACCGCGTGCTCGCGCTCAGTCCGGTGAGGGTGATGGAGTTGGTGGTCGTCTGGCCGAGCCGCGGGTCGGTGCTGCCCTGCTCGCGGTAGACGTCGTAGCCGGCCAGGCCGGAGCCGCCGGAGTCGGTCGAGGCGGTCCAGGTCAGCGTGGCGCCCGAGGAGGTCACGGCGGAGGCCGCCGGGGTGCCCGGGGTGCTCGGCGGTGTCGTGTCGGAGGGGTCGCCGCCGCCGAAGATCGACGCCTGCCTGGCCGTCTGCTTGATGCCGTTGGCGCCGTTGAGGATGCGCTGACCCCAGGACGTCAGTGCGCTGGGGTTGAAGTTGGTGACCATGTCGAGATACTCGACGCCGCCGCTGTTGCCGCTCCACGACCAGCCGAGGTAGCCGATGCCGCGCGACTGGGCCTGCGCCATGATCGTGTCCTCGTCGGGGTCGCCGTCGGAGTGCATGTTGCCGAACTCGCCGACGACCAGCGGCAGTCCGGCCGTCCGGAAGGCGTCGAAGTAGGCGTTGATCTCCGCGGCGGTGTCGAAGACCCCGTACATGTGGATGGAGAACACGGTGTTGCGCTGGGAGTCGGCGGCGGCCACGGTGGCGGCGGTGTCCCGCATGACGAACTGCCAGTCCTGGCCCCAGTTGGGCGCGTCCACCATGATCAGGTGCTGGAAGCCGTTGCCGCGCAGGCGGCTGATCGCGTTCGAGGTCGCCTGGGTCCAGCCGCTGACGTTGTTGTTGCCGTACGGCTCGTTGCCGATGTTGAGGACGACGTAGTCCTCCTGGCCGACCAGGGCGCTCTTGACGCTGATCCAGTAGTCGACCGCCGCGTCGAGCGTCACGGCGCCGCTCTGCTCGCCGTAGCCGGTGGTGTCGTGGTCCTCCAGGATGCAGATCAACCGGTTCGCCTTGCACTGCGCGATGACGTTCGCCACGTCGCTCGCGCCGTTGGCCGTCCAGCGCCCGCCGCTCAGCACGACGCGCACCGCGTTCGCGCCGAGGGACTTGATGCCCGCGAGCGAGGAGGTGGTCTGGCTCGCGTACCAGGTGTGCGCGTGGCTGACGCCCCGCAGGACGAAGGTGCTGCCGTTCGCCTCGACGATGTTCCTGCCGCTCACGTGCAGTCCGGCCGCCGCGCCCGCGGGCGGTGCGGCGGCGAGCATCGAGACCAGGAGCGCGAGCAGGGCGGCCGTCGCCGCCGCCGTTCGGAGTCGCTTTCTCATCGATCACCTTTCATGGGAGGCCATTAACCGGTTAAGTCACACGGCGGACGCCGCTGAGTCCGACGGTCGGGGAGCGCTCTCATGGTGGGTAGGTCGCGTTCGGATGTACAGCATGGGGTGTGCGCCGGACGGCACGGCGCGCCCGCGCCGGCCCCGGCGCGGGCGCGCGACCGTCCCGCGACATCGCAAGACGCCGGCACGGCGCCGCGCCGGGCTCGCGCCCCGGCGGTGGGGGGTGGGAGGAGGAGCTGAAACTTTCAGCTCGTCAGGGGCGCGCGCGACCGTTCCGCCGGTCGGAGACGAGCGCACGACGAGCCGGTCTCCGGCCGGGGGAAGGAGGAGGGTAAGGGGCTCGGCCGGTCAGAGGAAGATGCTCTGCGGCACGGTCACCCCCAGGCTGGAGATCGGGCACAACCGGTCGAGCGCCGCGGCGATCTCGGGCACCACCTCCAGAGTGGCGCGCACCACCGGGTCGGTCACCTTCAGGTACGCCAGGTGCCGGATGCCGTGCGCGACGACGTTCGCCACGGTCATGTCGTCAGGAGTGGGAGTGGCCGGCGCGCCTCCTCTCGCCACGCGCATGTAGGGCAACCGCACGGCGGGCAGGTGCGTCCACGGGTCCGGGCACACCGCGTACGTCAGCACGACCTCGCCGCTCGGCTCGTACCGCCAGCTCGTCGAGTGCACGGTCACGCTCACCTGTTCGGCGCTCACCCCGGCGGCACGGCGGGCGGCTTGGTCGGGGTTCTCACCGGGCAGAGGCGTGGTGACCAGCCGGCGGTAGGACCAGCCGCCGGAGGAATCCGCCCGCAATGCGAGGGTCTCGACCATCACCGTCGCCGTAGAAGTGCCGATCTCTTGTGTCAGCATGCGTTTCCAATCCCGTCATCGGCCCACCCGTGGGCGCCCCCCATCAGGGCTATTGCAACGAGTATGCAGGAGCGGTCACCACGCATCGCATCTTTGCTATTGCCGTAAGTGCCGCATGTGTGCTGGCTTGGACTCGTGCATGAGGAGGCGAGTGCGATGCCGGAGAGACCGGGAGTGCTGGTGCTCATGGGATCGGGGGAGACGGCCCCGACCATGGTGGAGGTCCACCGTTCCGTGGTCGGCAGATTCGGCCGGGGACCCCGGGCCCTGTTGCTGGACACGCCCTACGCGTTCCAGGAGAACGCGGCCGACATCTCCGCCCGCGCCCGGCGTTACTTCGCCGACAGCGTCGGGGTGAAGGTGGAGGTCGCCTCGGGCTCGGGCGCCCTGATCGAGGCCGACTGGGTCTTCTCCGGGCCGGGCAGCCCGACCTACGCGCTCGATCATTGGCGGGGGACGGAGGTCGGCGCCGCTTTGAAGGCCCGGGTGGGCTCCCGCAGCGGCGCCACGGTGCTGGCCTCCGCGGCGGCGTGCACGGTGGGGGTGGCGGCCGTGCCGGTCTATGAGATCTACAAGGTGGGCGCCGAGCCGCACTGGCGTGACGGGGTCGACATCCTGTCGTCGCTGGGGCTGCCGGTCGTGGTGATCCCGCACTACGACAACACCGAGGGCGGCACGCACGACACGCGCTTCTGCTATCTGGGCGAGCGGCGGCTGTCGCAGATGGAGCGCGAGTTACCCGACGAGGTCGCGGTGCTCGGCATCGACGAGCACACGGCCGTCGAGATCGACCTGCGGGCCGAGACCGTCACGGTGCGCGGACGCGGCGCGCTGACCGTCCGCCGCCCGGGCGCGCAGACCGAGTTCCCCACCGGCAGCACCCTGGCCCTGGCGGAGCTGCGCGAACTGGCCAAGGGCGTCTCGGGGTTCGTCCCCGCCGCGCCGGTCGCCCAGGCGCCCGAGGAGGAGTCCTCCAGCGCCACGCTGGCCGAGTCGGTGCAGCGGTGCGAGTCGCGGTTCGACGCCGCCGCCGCGTCCGGCGACGCCGGCGCGCTGAGCGAGGCCGTCCTGGAGCTGGAGGGCGAGATCACCCGGTGGGCCGCCGACACCGAGGAGGACGAGGGCGGAGTGGACCAGGCCCGCGCGGTGCTGCGCCACCTGGTCGCGCGGCTCGGCGGCCTGGCCGACCTGAGCTCCCCGCACGACCGGCTCGCGCCGTTGGTCGAGCCGCTGGTCGCCCTGCGGGGACGGCTGCGCAAGGAGGGGGCTTACGACACGGCCGACGCGGTGCGGGACGCGCTCGCCGAGGGGGGCGTCCTGGTCGAGGACACCCCGCAGGGCCCGCGGTGGACCCTGCGCTCCTGATCTCTCCGGGAGGCATGCCCGCCATTCGGGGATTATTGAGTCGAATGTCCCATTCGATGGCGGGCACATCTTCCCTATGGTCAGAACGACGCAACCCCGTGACCCCTGTGATGTGGCCGTCGGTGACGCGGTCACCTGGAAGAGCCACGGATCCACCGCCTCAGGGACGGTCGAAGAGAAGATCACCGAACGCACCGAGCGAGCCGGCCGTGTCGTGGACGCCTCGGAGGAGGAGCCGCAGTACCTGGTGCGCAGCGACAAGAGCGGCAGGAGCGCCGTCCACAAGGCGTCGGCCCTGCGGAAGAAGCGCTGAGATGGCGAAGGACGAGCACCGCATCGCCGCGGAGTTCGGCGAGGCGGTCAACATGACGCCCAAGGAGATCGAGCGGTGGCTGGACACCCCGCAGTCCCAGGCCGCCGGGGACAAATCGGGCGGCGAGGAGTCCACCGGGCACGCCTCCGGCCGCCGCATCGCGGAGATCCTCCGCAAGAAGGCCGGGGACCTCTCGGAGGACGACTACGCCCACATGCGGAAGGTCACCGGCTACGTCCACCGCCACCTCGCGCAGCGCCCCTCCCACGACGTCCGGGACTCCCGCTGGCGCCATTCGCTCATGAACTGGGGCCACGACCCGCTCAAGTGACCCCGTGCTGACCGCCGTTTCCGCGCCCTTCCAGGACTAGGGCCGTTCGCGGCGGGCAGAGGGGAACCCGTGGTCGACGAGGGACTGGTGTTGCTGCTGGCGTGGAGCCAGCTGCTCGCGCTCCTGGCGTTGCTCGGGTACTTCCTGCTGCGGGGCAGGTCATGAGGCCCCCCGCGCCGCCGGGTCCCGCGCCGCGGCCGGGAAGGCGCCGGCTCGCGCGCGCCCTCCCGCAGGCGGCGCTGCTCGCGGTCCTCGCCACCGCGTGCGTCAGCCCGGCCTGGGACGACCACGACTACGGGCTCAAGGCGGGCGCCACCGCCCAGGCCGCCGCGTCCAGCGTGGAGCTGGTGCGGCTCGCGGTCAGGGACCACGACCGGCTCACCACCCCGTACCTCAAGACGGTGCTCACCGAGGCGTCCGGGGACCTCGGCAGCGTGAACGACCAGTTCGGCGGGGTGCAGCCGCCCTCCGACGCCGCCGACCGGCTGCGCACGCAGGTCACCGACCTCACCTCGGAGGCCGAGGAGGAGGTCCAGAGCCTGCTCATCGAGGTCAGGCGGGACGGGTTGCGCGACCCGCGCGGGGCCGACCGCAGGCTCGGGGAACTCGCCGGGCGGCTGCGGGAGATCGAGGAGGCCCACCGGTGAAGAAGCTGTTCGCCGTGACCCTGGGCATCCTGACCGCCTTCGGCGGGTTCGTCGACATCGGGGACCTGGTGGCCAACGCCCTGGTCGGCGCCCGGTTCGGCATGTCGCTGGCCTGGGTGGTCATCGTCGGCGTCATCGGCATCTGCCTGTTCGCCGAGATGTCCGGACGCATCGCGGCCGCCTCCCAGCGCCCGGTCTTCGACCTGGTGCGCGAGCGGCTCGGCCCGCGCGCCGGCCTGGTCAACCTCGGCGCCTCCTTCTTCATCAACGTGCTGACGCTGGCCGCGGAGATCGGCGGCGCCTCGCTGGCGCTGGAGCTGGCCACCGGCGTCAACTACCTGCTGTGGGTGCCCGGCGTGGCGCTGGTGGCCTGGCTGGTGATGTGGCGGGTCAAGTTCGAGACGATGGAGCGGATCTTCGGCCTGGCCGGGCTGGCGCTGGTCGTCTTCGCGGTGGCGCTGTGGCTGCTCGGCCCCGACTGGGGGCGGCTGGCCCACCAGGTGACCCACCCGCCATCCGACGAGGGCGTGCCGACGTACTGGTACTACGCGATCGCGCTGCTCGGCGGGCCATGACGCCCTACGAGGTGTTCTTCTTCTCCTCGGGCGGCGTCGAGGAGCGCTGGACGCGCAAGGACCTGGTCACCTCCCGGGCCAACGTCTTCGTCGGGTTCCCCCTCGGCGGCTTCCTGTCGCTGGCGATCGCCGGATGCGCGGCCACGGTGTTCCTGCCGGTGCACGCGCAGGTGGACACCCTGGGCCAGATGGTGCTGCCCGTCGGGCTCGGCCTCGGCCAGGTCGGTCTGGCGCTGGTCATCTTCGGGATCTTCGCGGCCACGTTCGGCGCGACGCTGGAGACGGCCCTGTCGTCGGGCTACACGCTCAGCCAGTACTTCGGCTGGCAGTGGGGCAAGTACGTGCGGCCGCGGCAGGCGTCGCGGTTCCATGTGGTGGTGCTGGTGGTGACGATCGTGGCGGCCGCCCTGGTGCTCACCACCGTGGACCCGATCAAGGTGACCGAGTACTCGCTGGTCTTCTCGGCCGCCGCGCTCCCGCTGACCTACCTGCCGGTGCTGATGATCAGCAACGATCCCGACTACATGGGCGACCAGGTCAACGGCCGGTTCTCCAACGCGCTCGGCACGGTGTACATGGTGCTGCTCGTCGTGGTCGCCGTGGCGGCGATCCCGCTGATGCTCGCGACGAAGGCGGGACAATGAGCCAGAAGGCGAGGACCCTGCACGCCCAGCTCCACCTGCTGGACCGCCAGGTGGTGCACGCCGGCGACGGCCGCCTGGTGTGCAAGGTGGACGACGTGGAGCTGTCGGCCGGTGAGGACGGCCGCCCGTACGCGACCGCGATCCTCAGTGGGCCGCTCGCGCTCGGGCCGAGGATCGGCGGCGTGGCCGGCCGGCTGATCGTCGCCACCACGGAGCTGTTCCGGCCGGAGGAGCGCCCGGCGCCGCAGCGCATCCCGATGGCGCTGGTGTCGGAGATCGGCGGCGCCGTCCAGGTGAGCGGGGATCCCCCGGAGGCGGCCCTCGAACGCTGGGTGCGGGAGCACCTCATCGCGCCCATTCCCGGCAGCGACGGCGGCGGCGAGGCGGGGGACGGCGGCGACGAGGAGCCGCCCGCCCCGCGTCCCTCCGCCGAGCCCGAGGACGGGGATCGCACGCGCCTCGCGCCGCTCCTCGGCCGCCGGGTCCTCGACGCCGACGGCGCGCCGGTCGGGCAGGTGGCCGACGTCCAGCTCACCCAGGACGGCCCCCTGCTGGAGGGCGTGCAGAACGCCTTCCAGGTCTCCGGCCTCATCGTGGTCCCCCGGCACACCGGGCAGCTGTTCGGGTACGAGCGGGGCCCGGGGGGCCAGGCGCCGGCGCTGGTCCGCACGATCATCCGCCGCCTCCACCGGGGCAGCAGGTACGTCGCTTGGCCGCAACTGGCCTCGCCGCTCCCGGACGCCGGCCCGATACGGCTGTCCGCGCGCCTGGCGGAGCTGGCCTCCCTCGCCGAGCTCTACGAGCGGGACACCGCAGGGTGACGGTTTCGGCGCCCGATGCGGGGGCAGCCGAAGACCGATCCCGTACTAGAGGCAAGGAGAGCAGGATGCCGACCGCACGAGAGATCATGACCCCCAACGCCGAATGCGTGCTCGCGGACGAGACGGTCTTCGACGCGGCGGAGAAGATGGCCCGCCTCGACGTCGGCTCGCTCCCCATCTGTGGCGCCGACAACCGGCTGAAGGGCATGCTGACCGACCGCGACATCGTGGTCAAGGTGCTCGCCAAGGACAGGTCGCCCAAGGACTGCACGGCCGGCGAGCTGGCCCAGGGCGAGGCCGTCACCATCGGCGCCGACGACGACGCCAAGGAGATCCTCAGGACCATGGCCTCGCACCAGGTGCGCCGCCTGCCGGTCATCGACGGCCACGAGCTGGTCGGGATCGTCGCGCTGGCCGATGTCGCCCGCGCCCTGCCCGACTCGCCGGTGGGCGACCTGGTCGACGCGCTGACGGCCGACTGAGCGGCGCGGCCGGCCGGATGACCGGCCGCCGGCCCGCCCGGCGGGTGCCGGACGTGCGGAGAGCTCCGGCCCGGAGGCACTAGGCCGGAGCTCTCCACAGGTCACGGCATTCCGGACGGCACTTTTCCCCGCGGTCCGCGTGAGTTCGGGACGAGCCGGGGTACGGGCTCGGCCGGTCAAGCCGGATCTTTCCCCGGTGCGGCGGCCTCTTCGCGGGGACGGACGACCGCGACGGGGCAGTGGGACCCGTGCAGGGCGCCGTGGCCGACCGAGCCCAGCACCGCCCCCCGGAACCCGCCGAGCCCGCGCGACCCGGCGACGAGCAGGTCGGCCTTCTCCGAGGCCTCCACCAGGGCGGGGGTCGGATGCCCGCACACGGCCGACTCCGCCACCGGCACCTCGGGGTAGCGCTCCCGCCACGGCGCGAGCCACTGCCTGAGGCGCTGCGTCCCGGACTCGAAGACGTCCCGCATGACGTCGGTGTAGCCGGCCGCGAGCGGCGAGAACACCGGAACCGCCCAGGCGTACACCGCGTGGACGCGCGCCTCGCGCCGCCGCGCCTGCTCGAAGGCGAACTCCAGGGCGGCCTCGGAGTGCGGCGACCCGTCGACGCCCACGGCGATCTCGCCGAACCGCTCGCGCGGCAGGTCGCGGACGACCACGACCGGTCCGGCGGCGTGGCCGGCGAGGGCGACGCCCACCGATCCGACCATGAGCCCGGTGAAGCCGCCCATGCCGCGGCTGCCGAGCACGATGGCGTCGGCCCGGCCCGACTCGTCCAGCAGCCGCTCCACGACGGCGCCGGTGACCAGCTCGGTGGTCACGGCGAGGCCGGGCGCCCGTTCTCCGGCCCGCTCGGCGGCCTTCGCCAGCACGCCCTCGCAGTAGTCGGTGAGCGACTGGTCGAACCCCTCCACGCGGTGGAAGGGGTACTCGTTGGCCCACGGCTCGCGGACGTGCACGATGCGCAGGGCGTCTCCCGCGCGCGCGGCGTCGTCGGCCGCCCAGTCGACCGCCGCGAGGGCGGAGGGGGAACCGTCGACCGCGACGGTGACAAGCCCGAACATGTCCTTCTCCTTCGTCGTGCCGGACGACCCGGCCGGTCCGCGCCGCTACCCCGTCTTTCGCCGGATCACCGGGACCCGGCCCGCCGGGACATCCGCGTGGCACTGTCATCCTCGTCCCAGGCGAGCCCGCCCACCACGTCCACCACGCCGGTGACCCGCGCGATGGCCCGGCCGCGCCGGTCACCAGTGCCCGCCGGGCGCCCGGGACGCGGCGGCGCCCGGGACGCGGCGGAACGCGGGACGCGGCGGGCACATGGGCCTTTCGGCCCCAAGGGCTGGGACCAGTGCCCCGGGTACCCGGCTCCGCCAGGGGGAGGACGACAGTGGGGCGAACGCCGCCGTTCCCGGCCGCCGGAGCACCGGTGTGCCGGAGGGAGGGAGAGCCATGGACACTCGCACGTCGGCCGGCACCGTGGCGGAGGCGGTCAGGGCCGCGGTGGAGGCGGCCGTCCACGCGCCGTCGGTGCACAACACCCAGCCGTGGTCCTTCACCGTGACGGGCGAGGAGATCAGCCTGCGGGCCGACCGCGACAGGCTTCTGCCGGTCGCCGACCCGGCGGGCCGCCAGATGCTGATCAGCTGCGGCGCCGCCCTGCTGGACGTGCGGATCGCGCTGCACGCCCTCGGCTACGCCCCCGAGGTGCGGCTTCTGCCCGACCCGGACCGTCCCTCCCTGCTGGCCAGGGTGCGGCCGCGGCCGGGCCCGGCGCCCGACGAGGCGGCCCGCGCGTTGTACGAGCAGGTCGAACGGCGCCGCACGCACCGGGGCGGGTTCACCGAGGAGGCGGTGCCCGAGGCTTTGGCGGACGCGCTGGTGCGCGAGGCGGGGATGGAGGGCGCGCGCCTCACGCCGGTCCGGTCGGGGCCCGCCGTCCGCCTGCTCGGCGCCATCACGAACGCGGCCCAGGAGGCGCAGTCGCAGGACCGCCTGTTCACCCTGGAGCTGATCCGATGGAGCCGGCCCCCCGGGAGCACCCGGCGCGACGGGGTGGTGGCGGCGGCGTACCCGAGCACGCCGCCGCACACGCATCCGCAGCGGTTCGCCCAGCGTGACTACGCCCACGGCCACGGGTGGGGCGGCGAGGCCGGCGATCCGGCGGCGAACGCCACGGGGCTGGTCGCCGTGCTCACCACGGCGGGCGACACCCCCGAGGACTGGCTGGCCGCCGGCCAGGCGCTGCAGCGTGTCCTGCTGCACGCCTCGGCCCACGGGGTGCACGCCGCCTTCCACACCCAGGCGCTGGAGATGCCCGAGTTGCGGGAGTTCCTGCGCCACCAGGTGTGCTCGGGAGAGCACCCTCAGATGATCATGCGGCTGGGCCGCGTTCCCCGGGAAGGCGTCAGCGTCCGCCGCCCGGCCGCCGAGATGGTCGAGGAACGCTGAACCCGGCATCCAGGTGTCGTCCCCTGGTCGCCGGACCGGCGGTCGGACCACCCGCCGAGCCCGGCGGTCGGAGAGGGGCCGGGTCCGTCTTCTCGCCGCCGCCGGATCGCCGGCCGCGGTGGGGTGCGAACACGTCGTACCCGGAGGCGGCCGTGGAGGAAACGGGGGTCAGGGGAGGTTCCAGGCCGTGGCGAACGCCTCGATCTCGGCCTCCATGAGGGTGGCGGGGCGGTGACCCATGCCGTCGAACTGGCCCTGGACCTCCAGGCTCACGACGCCGTGCAGGCGGGACCAGACGACGACGGTCCCGGCCAGCGCGGTGGCGGGGTCGCCCTCGGGGGCGTGGGCCCGCACCCATGCGGCGACGGGCGCGTTCTCGGCGGCCCACCGCTCCATCTGGGCCGTGAGCCCCTCGGCCTCCGGCGGGCGGATCCCGTGCGCGACCACGGCGAGGAAGGGGCCGAGCGCGGCCCTGGCCCGGTCGAGCGTCTCGGGCGGGGCGGCGTAGTCGGGGGACGGCGTCCCGGCGAGCAGGTGGTACAAATGCGGCGCGGTCACGGCCCACTCGCGGTAGGCGGCGGCCAGTGCGTGCAGGCGTTCGCGGGGGGACCGCCCGGCCGCCGCGCCGGCCGCCGCCCGCACCGCCGCCGCGGCCGAGTCGTAACCGTCGCTGATCAGCTCGGTCAGCAGGTCGTCGCGGTTGCGGAAGTACTTGTAGAGCGCGGGGCCTGTGACGCCGAGCTGCTTGGCCACCGCGTTGAGGCTGAGCGCCGCCGCTCCGCCGGACGCGATCTGGGCGAGAGCGGCCTGTTTGATCTCGGCGCGCACCTGGTCGCGGTAGCGCTGCCGCGGTGTGCCGTCGCGGACCGCCATGCGAATCACCCTCTCGACGCCGTCGGCATGCTCGCGCTCGTTATATGCCGTAACCAACGATAGAGGATTGTGCCGCGGGCGCCGGTGCTCGCCTCAGGCCCCCGGGCCCCGGGCCCCGTCCGGCAGGTCGCGGCCGGCGATGACCAGGGTGTCGATGGCGTCCCGCACGCCGTCGTCCGTGGGCACCGGACGGCGGACGCGGCCGGCCCGCACGACGGCCAGCGGCGCCAGTGACGCGACGACCGACTCGGGCGTGTAGAGGACGGCGGCGTCGCGCGGGCCGCCCACGCCCTCCTCGAGGTTGGTGACGTCGTGCCCGACGATCAGCAGGCGGCCGCCGGGCGCCACCGCGCCCGCGGCCCTGCTGAGCACGGGGGCCAGGTCGTCCGGCGGCAGGTGCAGGTAGGCGATGAGCACCAGGTCGTAGGCCATGGGCTCGGGGCGGTACTCGCACAGGTCGGCCATCACCCACTCGACGGCCACCTCGCGCTCGCCGGCCATCCGCCGGGCCTTGGCCAGCCCCGCGGTGGAGAAGTCGACGCCGGTCATCCGCCATCCGCGTTCGGCGAGCCACACGGCGTTGCGGCCCTCGCCGGCGCCGAGGTCCAGGCCGCGGCCGGGACGCAGGCCGGAGAGGTGCTCGACCACGAAACGGTTGGGCTCGGCGGTCCAGAGCAACTCGCTCGCCTCGTAGCGGCGGTCCCACTCCGCGTTCTTCATGCGCCACCTCCGGGGGCGATCATATGCCCGGCGGGGCCGCCCGGCCTCCGGCGCCGCACGGCGGTCACTCCTCGCCCGAGAAGCGCTCCCAGGCGGACTGCCGGGTCATGCCGAGCGCCGCTCCGATGCTCGCCCAGGTGACCTTGCGTTCGCGCAGGCGCAGCACCCAGTCGCGAAGGTTCTCCTCGGCCTGTTTGCCGACGGCGGCGACGCGGGGCAGGTGCTCGAGGATCTGCTGGTCCGTCATGGCCTCCCACACCGGGATGTGCGGCTCCCCCGGTTCGTCGAGCGTCTCGATGATCTGGACGCACAGGCGCACGCACTCGTCGCAGATGAACACGCCCGCGCCCGCGACGATCCGGGCGACCTCGGCGCGCCCCTTGCCGCAGAACGAGCACCGCACCGTCGGCGTCGTGTCGATGATCGTGGCCATCGCCGGTCCTCCCGCCCTCGTGTCAGGCATCTCCTGACGGACATCGAGGAACGTATCGCGTCAGGCGATTCCTGACAAGGAGCGGACGGCGGAGATCAGAATGCGGGCGGCGAGAAATCAGAGAAGAAATTCGCGGCCCGTGTCGATGCGCGGTGGTCCCGCTCGACGCCCGGGTGAGAGCGGAACACCGCACCGCGACACACCGCACACGGAAGGACTCCCATCATGGCCGCCACCTCCCTCACCCCCGGCACCGCCGCCACCGCCCGCCCCCGCGTCCTGCGCAGGGTCCTGTGGGCCTTGCAGGTCCTCTTCGGGCTGTTCCTGATCGTGGCCTCGGCGCTGCCGAAGTTCGCCGGCCAGAAGGACGCGGTGGAGACCTTCGCCCAGATCGGCTGGGGCCAGTGGTTCCGGTACGTGACCGGCGCCGTCGAGCTGGCCGGCGGCGTCGGGCTGCTGGTCCCCCGCCTGGCCGGGGCGGCCGCGACCGGGCTCGTCGGCCTGATGATCGGCGCGGCCCTGACCCAGATCCTGGTCATCGACCCCGTCTGGGCGCTGATGCCGATCGGCATGGGCGTGGTGTTCGCGCTGATCGCCTGGGACCGCCGGGAGCAGACCCGCGACCTGGTCCGCTCCCTCACGCGCTGACCCGCCACCGGCGGTGCCCCGCCCTCGACCGGCCGTGCCGGAGCCGGCCGGTCGAGGGCGTGGGTCAGGCCGACGCGACCCAAGGTCGTCGGATGTGGTCCGGCGTGACCGGGCCGGGGTCAGCCGGAGCAGCCCAGGCGCTGGGTGCTCAGCGCGATGTCGTCGAGCCACACCTCGTACGACCCCGGGGACGGGTTCGACTGGTAGAGCTGCCAGCCGAGCTTGACGGTGTCGAAGCGGGGGAAGACGAAGTCCACGTCGTTGCCCCCGTGCTCGTGGGTGGAGGCGCTCAGCTCGGGCCGCGGCACCCCGTCGAACCAGGTCGAGATGCGGTTGTCGGTGGCGTCCATCCGCCACTCCACGCACTGCCACACGCCCGCGCGGGACGGGGCGGTCTCGCGCCAGTTCGTCCAGTCGCCGGTGGGGCCGCCGTCGGCGCCGACTCCCCAGAGCGCGGTGCCGCCGCCGACCACGGGGACGTACTGGCCACCGAGCGGGCGGACGACCTCGGGACCGGCGCCGGTCGCCTCGATGAGGGTGTAGTGAGCCCAGTCCGGCGCCACGGGGAACGCCTTCACGCGCAGCCGCACCCGGCCGTAGAAGCCGTTGCCCGGCGGGGCGAAGTCGTCCACCTTCAGAAAGGCCCGCCCGTTGCCCTCGGTGCGCACGTGCAGCGCCTTCTGCCCGGCCCGTCCGCCGGGAACGCGCTCCACGGTCAGGGCGCCGTGCTTGGTGTCGACGCCCCACGCGAGGCTGGCGGCGCCGCCGATGGGCAGGTTCTGGAAGTCCTCGCAGAACAGCAGGGTCTTGCCGGCGCAGGTGCCGGGTCCCCACCGCCCGGCGCTCTGGACGGCGCTCTGGACGGTGCTCTGACCGGCGCTCTGACCGGCATCGCGGCCGGGTCCGGCGGCCTCGGCGACCGGCGTGGCCGTCAGGGGAAGCAGCATGGCCAGGGAGGCCATGGATAACCATTTCCGCACGGCGTGCTCCTTCGCGACAGATGATCCGAACGTAAGCTACGGGAAATGGGAGCGCTCCCATAGAGGCGGCGGCCTCCCGGGAAGGCGTGAGGGCCGCCCCGCCCGGATGCCTCGCACGGGACACCAGGTCGGAGCGGCCCTCGACGCCGCCGGCGCTCAGGCGCCCGGCTCGGCCACCGTGAACGTTGCATGCAGGTGGCGCGTGTGGTCCACCTCGCGGACCGGCCCGGTAAGCGTGACCGCCGCGACGAGGCGCGGGTCGGTGCTGGAGGCGGCCAGCCGCAGTTCCAGCTCTCCGGGCTCGACGATCCGCCGGCCCTGGCGGCCGGTGAAGGAGGCCAGGTCGGCGGGCACGCTCACCCGCACGCGGCTCGCCTCCCCCGGCGCGAGCGGCACCCGGGCGTACCCGATCAGGCGCTGGACCGGCTGCACCACCGAGGCGACGGGGTCGTGCAGGTAGAGCTGTACCACCTCGGTGCCCTCGCGGTCGCCGGCGTTGCGCACGGTGAACGCCAGGGTCACCTCGCCGTCCGTCCCGATGCGCGCGCCGTCGCCGGACAGGTCCGACCACTCGAACGCCGTGTACGACAGACCGTGGCCGAAGCCGAACGCGGGCGTCGGGTCGATGTTGGACACCTCGGTGGCGTGCGCGAGCCGCGCCGACAGGTAGGTGGACGGGTGCACGCCCGGCCGGCGCGGGATGCTCACCGGCAGGCGGCCCGACGGGTTGATCCGCCCGCTGAGCACCCCGGCGATCGCGGAGGTGCCCTCCTGGCCCGGGAAGAACGACTGGACGATCGCCGCGGCCCCCTCCACGGCCCCGCCCAGCGCGTACGGCCGGCCGGCCAGCAGGGTGGTGACGACCGGCCTCCCCGTGGCGATCAGGGCGTCGAGCAGTTGCTGCTGGACGCCGGGCAGCGCCGCGGACTCGGCGTCGCACCCCTCGCCGCTGGTGCCCCGGCCGAACAGGCCGGCCCGGTCGCCGAGCGCCGCCACCACGACGTCGGCGCCGCGCGCCAGCTCGACCGCCTCGGCGAAGCCGCCGGTGTCCGGCCCGTCCACGGTGGCGCCGGGCGCGGTGACGATCTCGGCGCCGGGGAACTCGGCGGCCAGCGCCTCGCGCAGCGTGGGCAGCCCGATGCCGGTGGGCACGTCGGGGTGGTGGACCAGGACGTGCAGGGGGAAGGAGTAGCAGCCGAGGACGGCCAGCGGGTCGTCGGCGTTGGGCCCGATGACCGCGATCCTCTCCGGCCGCCGCAGCGGCAGCGTCCCGTCGTTGCCCAGCAGGACGATGGCCTGCTCGGCGATGCGCCGCGCGATGTCCCGGTTGGCCGGCGAGTCCAGGTCGATCGACCCGCGCAGCGCCTCGGCGTCGCTCAGGTCGGCCCCCGCGAGCCCGGGCGGCACCGGGTTCCAGCCGGGGTCGAGCAGGCCGAGCCGCGCCTTCTGCACCAGCACGCGGCGCAGCGCCCGGTCGATCAGCGCCTCGGGGACCTTCCCGGCGGCGATCGCCTCCACCAGAGGCCGCCCGAAGGTCTTGACGGTCGGAAGCTCCACGTCCACGCCGGCGGCCAGGGCGGCGCCCGCGGCCTCGGCCCAGTCGCCCGCCATGCCGTGCAGCGTCTTGAGGAAGGCGATGCCGAAGTAGTCGGCGACGACCGTGCCCTCGAACCCCCAGGTGTCGCGCAGCAGGGTCGTCAGCAGCCACTCGTCGGCGACGGCGGGCATCCCGTCGGTGTCGGTGTAGGCGTGCATGACCGAGCGGACGCCGCTCTCGCGCACGGCCATCTCGAACGGCACCAGGATCACATCGGCGCGCTCGCGGGGGCCCATCGCCACCGGGGCCAGGTTGCGGCCGGCCACCGAGGCGGAGTATCCGGCGAAGTGCTTGAGCGTGGCGATGATGCCCGCCGACTCAAGGCCCTTGATGTAGGCGGTGGCGATGGTGCCGACCAGGTAGGGGTCCTCCCCGATGGTCTCCTCGACGCGCCCCCAGCGGGCGTCGCGCACCACGTCCAGCACGGGGGCCAGGCCCTGGTGGACGCCGACGGACCGCATGTCGCCGCCGATGGCGCCCGCCATCTGCCGGACCAGCGCGGGGTCGAACGTGGCGCCCCACGACAGCGGCACGGGGTACGCGGTGGCGCCCCAGGTGGCGAAGCCGGCCAGGCACTCCTCGTGGGCCAGGGCGGGGATGGCGAACCGGTTGGCGCCGGTGATGCGCTGCTGGGTCCTGAGCAGCGACAGCGCGCCGACGGCCGGGTCTACCGGTGCCGTGCCGAAGGGCCGTGTCAGCTGTCCGAGGCCGTTGGGCAGCAGGACGTCCAGGTCGATGGCGTCGTCCATCTCGTGCTGGTGCGGCGCGACCTCCCCGCCCTCGCGGGACGCGCCGACCCAGACACCGAAGAGCTGCGCGACCTTCTCCTCGACGGTCATCTCCGCGATCAGGGCCTCGACACGGGTCTCGGCGTCCTGAGCGGGGTCCTGCCAGAGGGGGGTGGCGGGGTCTGTTTCAACGGACACGATTGGGGTCACTTTCCTCCGACGCCCCTCAGCCCCTTTGCCAGGGCGCGACGGGCGAACAGATACACGAGAAGGATGGGGACCATGCAGAGCGTCACCGTGGCCGGCGGTCCGTCTTGATCAGACGGAGGGCGAACGGGAGGAAAGTCGCCTCGGGGGGCGCCATCGACGGCCATGGCCTCCTACGGCTCCGGCGTGATGCCACGCATCACCCCGGACGGCACGAGTCCGGAGACCGGCAGCGCGAACGGCTCATACGAACCTTTCCGAAAAGTTTCGAGTCCGTTTCCGAAACGTGTCGGCTACGTGGACAGTAAGGGGCGGTGGACATCGAGATCAACGGTCGGGAGGCAGAGCTGCCAAACCGTTATTCGCCGCAGAAGTATAGGCATCGGAACGTCGCTGATGACACCTCTGATGCTCACCGGAGTGCGCTGGGACGACGGACGAAGGACGGCACCGCCTTCCGAAAGTTTCAGAGACGCGCGGAAATCGGGCGCCCGACACGGGTCCAGCGCGTCAACGGCCGATCGAGGGACGGCCCGCCTGGCGAAGTCCAGGGAACGACCGGGCGCGGGTGTGCGTCCCCGAGGTGCGCGCCACCTGGGCCGGGCTCGCCTCCGCGGCGGCCGCCGCCTACGGCTCCCGGACGCTCGTGGACGGCCTGCGCGACGCCTACCTCCTGGCCGCCGCCCGTCACCGCGGCCGGCCGGCCCCGGCGCCGGACAGGTAGCGGCGCAGGCTCCTCGCCTCCCCGGCGAGCATCCCCGGGTCGTCGCCGGGCACGAACTCCAGCAGGGCGGACATCGGCCGGCCCGTCGAGGCGAGCAGGCGCGCGACCTCCCGCCACAGCGCCGCCCGGTGGTCCAGCGGCCACCGCTCCCGCGGCGTCGGCCACCAGCTGAACACGTGCACCGCGTCTACGCGGTCGAGCACGGCGCGCAGCCCGTCCAGCGCCCGCTCGTCGGGCATCCCGTTGGGCGGCTGCCAGTACGTGCGCAGCCCCGGGACCTCGTCCAGCATGGCCCTGGCCGAGCCGGCGTCGTCGGTGAGCGTGCCCGAGTGGTACTCGGTGGCGACGGTGAGGTCACCGGCGCTGTCGACGCACCGCTTCAGCGCGTCCAGCGTCCTGCGGCGTCCGGCCGGGCCGGCGTCCGCCGAGGCCCGGTCACCGGCCCACACCCGCACGCGCGGAGCGCCGAGGGCGCGGGCCGCGGCCAGCACCCGCCGCCACACCCGCCGGTCCTCCTGCGGGTCGTCGATGGCGCCCGCGCGGTAGTACGACCCGAGGGACGGCACCTCCAGGCCGGCGGCCCGGGTGGCCTCGGCCACCCGGGCCGCCTCCGCCTCGTCGCCGAGCGGGATGTGGGCGTCCTGGCCCCATTCGATCTGGGCGAGCCCGGCCTGCGCGGCCAGTGCGATGACGCGGTCGGCGGACAGCGCCCGGTAGGTGACGCTGCACACCCCCGCCGTGAGCGGCCGCCCGCCGCCCCTCATGCCGCCACCCGCCCGGCGGGCAGCAGGGGGGCGACGACGAAGCGCGTGGTGGCCCACCCGGCGTACAGCAGGGGCGAGAACAGCACCAGGCCGCCGGCGACCGGCCTGGCCAGCACGACGGCCGCAGCCAGGGCGAGCACGGCGACCGAGGCGGCGGCGAGGTACCAGCGCCGCGCGACCAGGTACAGGCACGGCAGGACGGCGTCGCGCGGCCGTGCGAACCTGCCGGGCGGCGGCTCGGCCGCCAGCACCAGCACGGCGACGACGGCCGCCATGACCAGGACGGCCGCGGTCACGAAGAACGGCACGAGCGCCGGGCCCCACGGCGTGCCCGCGACCGCGGCGACGTCCACGGCCAGCACGCCGACGGCGGCGAGCCCGGCCGTCCAGGCGGCCAGCGCCTTGGGCGCCGCCCGGCGGTAGGTGCGCCAGAACGTGCCGGCCACCCGCGCGGACCCCTCGCCGATCCCGGCGAAGCAGCCGAACGCCCCGGCCAGCGCCGGCGCGCACACCGGCGACAGCACGGCGAACAACGGCCAGGACGCGAACGGGTCGCGTACCAGCGCCAGCGCGAGGACCAGCGGCGCGCAGGCGACGGCCAGCAGGAGGTTGGTCATCAGGGCGGTGTACACGCCGGCGAACACCGTGTCGTAGGTGGCCTGCCGGGCCGGCCGCAGCAGCCTGCGCATCGCGCTCACCCCTTCAGCCCGCTCGTGGCGATGCCGCGGATGAAGTAGCGCTGCCCGAACAGGAAGAGCACCAGGATGGGCAGCACCGACAGCACCGCGCCCGTCATGATCATCGCGTACTCCGACTCGTACTGGCCGACGAACGAGCGCAGACCGAGCTGCACGGTCCACAGCTCGTTGCTGGTCAGGTAGATGAACGGCCCCATGTAGTCGTTCCAGGTGGTGACGAAGGTGAGCAGGGCCAGGCTGGCGAGCGCGGGCTTGGACAGCGGCAGCATGACGCGCCGGTAGATGCCGTACTCACTCAGCCCGTCGATGCGCGCGGCCTCGCACAGCTCGTCGGGGATCGAGGTGTAGTACTGCCGCATCAGGAAGACGCCGAACGCGCCGAACGCCTGGAGCAGGATGACCGACCAGTAGGTGTCGGTCAGCTCGGCCCGCCGCATCATGATGTACTGCGGCACCATGTAGGCCTGCCACGGCACGGCGATGGTCGCGATGTAGGCCAGGAAGAGCGCGTCGCGGCCGGGGAAGCGCACCTTGGCGAAGCCGTAGGCGGCGAAGCTGCCGGTCAGCACCTGCAGGACGGTGATGGCGGCCGACAGCAGCACCGAGTTGCCGAGGTAGGTCAGCATCGGGACGCGGTCCCAGATCTCGGCGAAGTTCGACCAGCGCGGTTCGCGGGGGATCCACTCGAGCGGGATGGTGAACACCTCGTTGTCGCGCTTCAGCGACGCCGACACCATCAACCCGAACGGGACGAGCACCAGCAGCGCCACGGCGGCGAGGGCGGCGTACGCCAGCGCCGTGCGCAGCGGGCCGGGCCGCGCGCCGTCGCCGGCCGTGCGCGCCCGTCGCCGCGCGGCGCCGTCGTCCGCCCCGGGCCGATCGGGCGCGGCCGTCGCCGTGGGGAGGCCGTCCGGCAGGGTCATCGCACTCGCCTCCGCTCGTTGAACCGGAACTGGACCACGGTCACGGTGAGCACGATCGCGAAGAGCACGAGCGCGATGGCCGAGGAGTACCCGAAGTGGCCCTCGACGATCCCCTCCCGGTACACCAGCTGCGACAGCACCAGCGTGCTGCGTCCCGGCCCGCCCTTGGTCATCACCACGATCAGGTCCAGCACCTTGAAGCTCTGGATCGTCAGCATGACCAGGACGAAGAACGTCGTGGGCCGCAGGCACGGCAGGGTGATGCTCCAGAAGCGGTGCCAGGCGTTCGCCCCGTCGACCTTGGCGGCCTCGTGGTACTCCACCGGGATCGTCTGCAGCCCCGCCAGATAGAGCACCATGTAGTAGCCCATGTCCCGCCACACGCTGGTGGCGATCACGGCGGGCATCGCCCACGTGGTGCTGGCCACCCACCGGGGCGGCTCCGCCACGCCCAGCGCCTGGAGGAGCTGGTTGACCGGGCCCGCGTCCGGGTTGAACAGCATGTTCCACACGACCGCGACGGCGACCAGCGAGGTGATGTAGGGCAGGAACGCCACGGTGCGGAAGAACCGCGCCCCGCGGACCTTGCTGTTCAGCGCCAGCGCCATCGCCAGCGCCGCCACCAGCGTCAGCGGGATGTGGCCGGCGGCGTAGTAAAGGGTGTTCAGCAGGGCCACCCGCACGGTCTGGTCGCCGAGCAGCCGCCGGAAGTTCGACAGCCCCACCCACTCGGGCGTGCCGTAGGAGTCCCAGTCCATGAAGGCGAGCGCGAACGCCGCCAGCATCGGCACCAGCGTGAACACGGCGAAGCCGACGAAGTTCGGCAGGATGAAGCTCCACCCCACCACCGTGCCCCGCCAGGGCCGTCGCCGGGCGGCCGCCGGCCCTGGCGGGTCGTGCGGCGCCACGGGCGCGGGCCGCGTCGTTGCGTGGATCATTGCGGTCCTTCGTGCGTTTCCGGGGGGCACATCGGGCGGAGGGTGATCGGAGCCCGGCCGCGGGCGGGCCGTCACCGGGTCAGTTCAGGACTTCGGTCTTCACCCGGTCGTTCATCGCGCGCACGCCGTCGTCGACGGACTTCTCGCCGACCATGATGAGCTGGTGCTCCTCGTTGAGGATGGTGTCGACGTCGGAGCTCTTGTCGCTGACCGGCATCTCCAGCACGACCTTGTCCGGCGCGAACGCCTTCTTCGACAGCGCGTCGGACGGCATGCCGTCGAGGGAGAAGTAGGCGTCGGTGATCTCCGGGGCCTGCAGCGCCGGCACGACGCCGACCTTGACGATGGCCTGCGCGCCCGCCCGGCTCGCGGCGAACGCGACGAACTTCCTGGCCGCGTCGGCGTGCTCGGACCTGCTGTTGACGGCGAAGGCGGTCGGCGCGCCGAAGGTGGTCACGCCGGTGGCGCCGGGGCGTTGCGGCAGGGGGGCCAGGCCCCAGTCGACGTCGGTGGCGCCCTTCTTCTTCGCCTGGATGACGCCCGCGGCGTACCAGGTGCCCATCGGCATCATCGCCGCCGCCCCGGTCTCGAACATGGTGCGGTAGTCGGAGTGCTGGGAGGTGGCGGTGCCGAAGTCGAGCACCACGCCCTCCTTCTGCAGCGCCAGGGCCATCTTGTACTGGTCGGCGAAGAAGCCGTAGTCGCCGCCGAGCTGGTCGCCGCCGGTCTGGGCCGCCGCGATGGCCTGGACGACCGACCGCCAGGTGTGGTGGTAGGCGCCGTAGACCTTCTTGGCGCCGTCGCCCTTGGTGAGCCGCCGCGCGAGCGAGGCGTACTGGTCCCAGGTGAGGGCCTCGGGCTGCGGCAGGCCGGCTTCCTTGAAGTACTTCTTGTTGTAGTAGAGCAGCCAGAAGTCGTGGCGGAACGGCAGCGCGTAGTACTTGCCCTGGAGGTCGTAGGCGGGCAGGCCCGCGAGCTTGGCGCCGTCGGGGGCCTTGGCCAGGTCGGTGACCTCCAGGAGCTGGCCGCGGCTCGCGTGGCGCGCGTAGTCGGTGAGCGTCTTCATCGCCATCACGTCGGTCCGGTCGCCGCCGGCGAGCATGGTGGTGACCTTCTCGGAATAGTCGTCGGCGGGGATGTCCAGCGGCTTGATCGTGATGCCGGGATCGGCCTTCTGGAAGGCGTCGAAGAGCGCGCCGAACTCGGTGTTCTTGGCGAGGCTCCATCCGGCGACGGTGAGCGTGACCTTGCCGTCGCCGCTCTCCTGACCGCCGCCGGAGCCGCAGGCGGCAAGGGGGAGGGCGAGCGCGGCCACGGCGGCCAGCCATCCCGCGAGACGTCGCCGCGCGCCGCCGGGCCTTGCTGAGGTGGTGGCTGTGCTCATCGATCCGGGTCTCCTCTCGGTCGAGCCGGTGCGGGGCTCTAGGCGCCTGTCGCGAACGCGGCGGGGGTGACGGCGGCCCGGGGCGGCCGGCCGGTCAGGTAGCGGTCGAGCTCGTCGAGCGCGCTCTCGCTCATCCGCCGGGTCTCCGCTCCGAGCGATCCGGCGACGTGTGGGGTGATCATGACGTTGGGCAGGTCGTACAGCACCGAGCCGGCCGGCAGCGGCTCGGGGTCGGTGACGTCGAGGATCGCGTCCAGCCGGCCGGCCGCGCACTCGCGTTCCAGGGCGGCGGTGTCCAGGACGGCGCCGCGGGCGGTGTTGATGACGGTCACGCCGTCGCGCAGCCGCGCCAGCTCCTCCGCTCCGATGAGGTGGCGGGTGGAGGGCAGTGCGGGGACGTGCAGCGTGAGCACGTCGCAGCGGCGCAGCAGCTCCGGCAGCTCCACCGGGCGGGCGCCGGCCGCCCGCACCTCGGCGGGGGAGGCGTAGGGGTCGGCGACCAGCACGTCGAGCTCCAGGTCGCGCAGCCGTTCCACGACGCGGCGCCCCACGCGGGAGAAGCCGACGACGCCGACGGTGCGGCCGCGGTTGGACAGCTCGCCGCGGCGGGCGGCGTAGGACCAGTCGTCGCGGTGCCGGCGGGCGTCCTGGGCGAGGAAGGGCGCCTTCTTGCCGGCGAAGATGACGGCGGCGAGGGTGAACTCGGCCACCGGGATCGCGTTCTCGTCGGCGGCGTTGGTCACCAGGATGCCGCGGCGCCAGACCTCGTCGGTGACGAACGAGCGGACGGTGCCGGCGCAGTGGAAGACCGCCCGCAGCCGGGGCGCGTCGGCGAGGCGCTCGGCCGTCAGCGGGGGGCAGCCCCATGAGGTCACCAGCACCTCCACCTCGCGCAGCCGGCGCCGCGCGCGGGCGGCGTCCAGGTCGTCGGTCAGGACGGGCTCGCCGAGTTCGACCAGCTCGCGCAGCCGCCGGAGCTGTGGCTCGTGGAACTGCACCCGGTAGTGGGCGGGGTCCATGACCAGCAGGGCCTGCGGGCGTCGTCGGTCGGTCACGCGCGGGTTCCCTTCGTCTGGGAAGCGCTTACCAGTGCGCCGATCATGTCCGGTCATGACAATCATGTCAACGGTGTGTTATGCACAGGAAATCACAACTTCTGATCACTTCTGATCGATATGCGTACGAGGTGCCGAGGAGGCGTCCATGAATGCCTGGCGGGAGTTCGACGATCGGGAGCTGTCCCCCTACACCGGATGGACCAGGAACCACTGGGCGGCCCTCGCCGACCACCTGCTGCTGTCGGCCCGGCGGTACGCCTCGCCCTCGCATGCCCGCATCGGCTTCCCCGGACCGCCGGGCGGCTACGGGGCCGACGTCGACGCGCTGGAGGGCTTCGCCCGCACCTTCTTGGCCGCCGGGTTCCGGGTGGCCGGCGAGGACGGCCGCGACCCGCTGGGACTGATGGAGTGGTACGCCGAAGGTCTCGCCGCGGGCACCGACCCCCGCTCGCCCGACCGCTGGGTGCGGCTGGAGGAGCACGGCCAGGCCAAGGTGGAGGCCGCGTCCATCGCCATGGTGCTCCACCTGACCCGGCCGTGGTTGTGGGACCGCCTCAGCCCGGTCGTGCGGGAGCAGATCGTCGACTACCTCGCCCCCGCGATCGGCGCGGACTACCCGCCGATCAACTGGGTCTGGTTCCAGATCGTCGTCGAGCAGTTCCTCGCCTCGGTCGGCGGGCCGTGCTCGCGGGAGGACATCGACGCCGGGCTCGCGCTCTCCGACGGCTTCGCCCGCGAGGACGGCTGGTACGCCGACGGCGCCGAGCGCTCCTACGACCACTACGCCGGGTGGGCGCTGCAGTTCTACCCGTTGCTGTGGACCGAGATGGCCGCGGGCGACGAGCGCGCGGACTCCCGGCGGCCGGTGTACCTGCGGCGGCTGGAACGCTACCTGGACGACGCGCTGCACCTGGTGGGCGCCGACGGCTCGCCGCTGATCCAGGGACGCAGCCTCACCTACCGGTTCGCCGTGGCCGCGCAGTTCTGGGTAGGCGCGCGGGCCGGGCTCGGGCGGCCCTCGCCCGGCCTGCTGCGCCGCGCGGCCTCCGGCGTCGCCCGCCACTTCGCCGACCACGGCGCGCCCGACGGCGACGGCGTGCTGAGCCTCGGCTGGCACGGTCCGTGGCGGCCGATCGCCCAGTCCTACTCCGGGCCCGGCTCCCCGTACTGGGCCTCCAAGGGGCTGTTCGGGCTCGCCCTGCCGGCCGGCCACCCGGTGTGGACGGCGGTCGAGGAGCCGCTGCCGGTGGAGTCCGGCGACTTCCACCGGGTGCTCCGCGCCCCCGGATGGCTGGTCGGCGGCACCCGGGCCGACGGCGTCGTGCGGGTGGTCAACCACGGCGCCGACCACTCCTTCCCCGGCTCGCACCTGACCGACTCGCCGCTGTACGCGCGCCTCGGGTACTCGACGGCCACCGCGCCCGTCCTGGCCGGGGAGCACGCGGCCCGCCCGCTGGACCAGTCGGTGGTGCTGCTCGACGCGGACGGGACGCCCAGCCACCGCACGGGGTTCCAGGCCCTGCCCGCCCGCCGCCTGCCCTCCGGGACGCCGGTCGGCGCCTCGCGCTGGCGGGCCCACTGGGTCACCCCCGAGACCGGCGGCCCGGACCACGGGCACGGACGCCCGGGACCGGTGCGCCTCGGGCCGTGGATCGAGGTGGTCTCGGTCGTGCGCGGTCCATGGGAGGCCCGGCTGGTACGGCTGTCGCCCGCCGAGGGGACGCCGTGGGACGGCCCGCTGCGCGTCGGCGGCTGGCCCCTGCCCGCGGACGGGCCCGACGAGGCCGCCGGCCGGAGCCGGTTGTGCTCGCGCGTGCTCGGCGGCCCGGGGCTGGAGGCCTCCGGGGTGGTCGGCGCCGAGGACTCCTCGCCGCTGGCCCCGTGGACGCTCGTGCCCTGGTGCGCCACGCCCGCGGCCGCACGGCCCGGCCGGTGGTACCAGGCCCTGGTCTACCTCGGCCGGGGCGAGCCCGCCGGGACGCCCGACCTGTCGTGGGACGGCCCGGCATCGGTGCGGCTGAGCTGGCCCGACGGCGTCCGGGACGTCGTGGACCTCGCGGCGGGTGAGGTCAGCGCGGAGCCGACGAGGAGGAGCGCACCATCAGGCGGGGCGCGATGACGACGCGGTG
This sequence comes from Sphaerisporangium sp. NPDC004334, assembly GCF_053602655.1. Lineage (NCBI taxonomy): Bacteria > Bacillati > Actinomycetota > Actinomycetes > Streptosporangiales > Streptosporangiaceae > Sphaerisporangium > Sphaerisporangium sp. NPDC004334. The sequence goes on along the minus strand of NZ_JBSGDZ010000014.1, from coordinate 5,004 downwards.
GGCGGGGCGCTCGGCGTCGCCGCCGGCCAGGCGGGCCGCGAGCAGCTCGAACGCCGCCCGGCCGACGGCCGCCTTCGGCGGGCGCACCGCCGTCAGCGGCGGATCGCACAGCTCGGCGACCTCGTCGTCGTAGGCGACCAGGCTGAGGTCGCCGGGCACCCGGACGCCGCGCAGCTGGCAGCGTTCCACCAGGGACATCGTCTCGGGGTCGGAGTGGACCAGCATGGCCGTCGTCCCCGAGGCGAGGCAGGCGTCGAGCACCTCGTCCAGCACGGCGGCCCGCCCGGCGTCCCCGGCCGCGTTCACGTCCGGCACGTCCGTCAGGTCCAGGCCGAGCTCCTCGCACGCCTGGCGCCACCCCCGCCGCACGTGCGCGGTCGTCGGGCTCTGCGCGGGGGTGAGCAGCCCGACCCGCCGGTGGCCGAGCGTGGCCAGGTGCCGCACGGCCATGGCGGCGCCGAGCGCGTGGTCGCTGACCACCGACTCCATCGCCTCGCGGAGCGGCCCGACCGTGGCGGCGCGCTCGAGCAGCACCACCGGCACCTCGGCGGACTGCAGCCAGCGGACCAGCGCCTCGCCCTCCTCGCCGGTGGTGGTCGGCGCGACCAGCAGGCCGTCCACCTCCATCGACTCCACCAGCCACGCGAGCTGACGCCGCTCGTCGTCGGCCTGGTAGGTGGCGCCCCGCAGCACGACCCGCGCGGAGGCCGCCGCGGCGGCCTCGCGCACGCCGCGGATCACGTCGGGGTAGTAGTAGGTAAGCGACGGCACCACCACGCCGACCGTGAGCCGCCGCCCGGCCACGGTCGCGGGCTGCGGGGCAACCGGTGCGTCCCGCTCGTCCGCGCCTTCCATGACGGCCCCGCCGCGGACCCGGCGGATGACCCCCTGGGAGGCCAGCAGGGCGATGTCCCGACGGATGGTGATGACCGAGACGTCCAGCTCGGCGGCCAGCTCGTCGGCGCGCACCACGCCGCGCCGGCGCAGCAGGTCGACCACCTGGGCGCGGCGCTCGTACGGCAGCGGGGCGGGCGAGGGCCCCCCGGCGGACTCTGTCATGGCTCCCCTCCCCAGAGACAGCCATGGTACCGATCGTTGTTGATCGAAGCTGACCGGTCCCCGCGGCTGCGGCGACACGCACGGCTGGGCGCGTTCGAACCTGTGTACGAACCTGTGGACACTGGGGATAACTCCGGGCTTCCCCTGGACAGGCCCCGCTTCGTCCGGGTCCGAGGCAGCAGATGGGGCATCCTTTACCATTGGCGCATGTCACGAGGATCTCCCGCCGTCCAGCGCGCCGAGCGAGCGCTGACGGCGAAGGGGACCGCCACCCGGGCGCGCATCATCCACGGCGCCGTCGAACTGGTCCGTGAGCGCGGGCCGGCCAACGTCGGGCTGGACGACATCCGCGCCGTCACCGCGACGAGCAAGAGCCAGCTGTTCCACTACTTCCCCGACGGCAAGGCCGATCTGCTGCTGGCCGTGGCCGCCTACGAGGCCGAGCAGGTGCTCGCCGACCAGCAGCCCATGCTCGGCGACCTCACCACGTGGGAGAAGTGGGAGGCGTGGCGCACGCGGGTGGTCGAGAAGTACGACGCGCAACGGCGGCACTGCCCGCTTTCGGCGCTCACGGCGCAACTCGGCCTCTCCAACCCCGCGACCCGCACCATCGTCACCGGCATGTACGGCAGATGGCACGCCCATCTCGCGGCCGGGGTCCAGGCGCTGAAGGACTCCGGCGAGATCGCGCCCTCCGTCGACGCCGGCCGCGCGGCGACGACGATCCTCACCGCGGTCTGCGGCGGCGCCACCATGTTGCAGGCCACCGACGACCTGTCCTACCTGGAGACCGGCCTCGCCGACGTGCTGAACGGCCTGCGCCGCCCCGCGCCGACCGGCTCGCCCTGCTGAACGGCCTGCGCCACCCGGCGCCGACCGGCTCGCCGCGGTGAACGGCCTGCGCCGCCCCGCGCCGACCGGCTCGCCGCGGTGATCCACGGCCCGCGTCCCGGCTCCCGGCGGGACGCGGGGCCGGCGGTGCGTCCACGCCGACGGGCGTCTCTTCGGGGTTGCCCTTGACCTGCGGGTCAGGGGTTAGGGTCTCGACGCCTTGACGACCGTCGACCTTGAGGAGCGTCCCATGCCGCATCTGCCGCAGGTGTCCAGAGAAGTCCGGCTCGCCGTCGCGACCGGCGGCCTGCCCGAGCCGGATCACTTCGTGGTCGCCGAGGTGCCGGTTCCGGCGCCGGGCGAAGGCCAGGTGCTGGTCCGCAACCGGTTCTTCCACGTCTTCGCCGCCCTCCGCACCCTGATCGGCGGGAGCGTGCGGGACGCGCCCTACCCGCCGCTGCGTCCCGGCGACACGCTGTTCGGCGCGGCGGTCGGCGAAGTCGTGTCGGCGCCCGCGGACAGCGGGGTGCGCCCGGGCGACCTGGTCTCGCACTGGCTGGGCTGGCGCGAGTACGCGGTCGTGCCCGAGGGCGGGTTCACGCCGCTGGGCGACGCGCTGCCCGACCCCGCGGCGCACCTGAGCCAGGGCGGCCTGGCCTACACCGCGTTGACCCGGGACGCCGAGGTCAGGCCCGGCGACACGGTGTTGGTCACCGGCGCCGCCGGCGCGGTCGGGTCGCTCGCCGGCCAGATCGCCCGCCTGCTCGGCGCGGGCACGGTGATCGGCAGCACTGGCTCGGCGGAGAAGGCCGGCCGGCTGGTCTCCGAGCTCGGGTACGACGCGGCCGTGGTCCGCGGCGGGGAGCCGATCGGCGAGCAACTGGCGAAGGCCGCCCCCGACGGCATCGACGTCCTGCTGGACAACGTCGGCGGCGAGCAGCTCCAGGCGGCGGTGGCGGCGGCCCGGCCCGGTGCCCGGTTCGTGCTGGTCGGAGCGCTGTCCGGGCAGATGGCTCCGGAGGGGACCGGCGGGACGGCGCCGGTCGAGCTCGACACCTACCGGCTCATCCTCCGGCGCCTGTCCATCCGCGCCTTCCAGGGCGCCGACGAACGGACGCGGTCGCAGTGGGCCGGGCTTTTCGGCGGCTGGCTGCGTTCCGGAGCGATCACCTTCCCGCACGTCCGGGTGACGGGCATCGAGAACGCACCCCGGGCGTTGTACGACACGATGCGTGGACGGCATTTCGGGACCGTCATCGTGGAGTTGTAGACCTCTGGGAGGACCGATGCGCATTGGCGACGCGGCGGCCGCGGCGGGGACCACCCCGCGGGCACTGCGCCTGTACGAGCAGCGCGGGCTGCTGCCCCCGCCCCGTCGCACGGTGACGGGGCAGCGGGAGTACGGGCAGCGCGACGTGGACCGGGTGCGCGTCATCCGTGAGCTGCTCTCGCTTGGGCTGACCATCGAGGACGTGAGCCGCTGCGCCGACCGCCTGCACCTGCTCGAAGGCGGCAGGCTCCCGGCGCGCGGCGCCCCTGGATGCACCGCTTCGAGCGGTGTGGTCGAGCGCCGGCTCGCCGTCCTCGACGCGGAGATCTCCCGCCTGACACAACTGCGCGATCAGCTCGCCTCGCGGGCCGGGGTGCGGGCCGCGAAGACCCCCTGAGCCCCGCGGACGCCCGGTCCGTCCCTGGCGGAGCATCGCGCAGGTCTTGCCGGCACCGGGGGCGCCGAGGCGGATGCGCGGCCGCCCGCGGGGAGGGTTCATCGGGTCGCGCCTAGAGGCGGTCGAGGGCCAGGTTGAGCGAGAGGACGTTCACCGCGGGCTCGCCCATGAAGCCGAGGCCCCGTCCCGTGGTGTTCCGCTCGATGAGGGCCTTGACCTTGTCGAGCCCGAGTCCGCGTTCCCTGGCGACACGAGGTGCCTGCAGCTCGGCGTAGGCCGGGCTGATGTCGGGGTCCAGCCCGGAGCCGCTCGCGGTGACGGCGTCGGGGGGGACGAGGGCGGTCGCGGTGCCGCGGACGGTGACGGTGCGGCCGGCGGCGTGGTCGTCGCCGGGCTTGCCGCATTCGACCTTCACGCCCTGGTAGGTGGTGATGAAGGGGGTGGCGGGGCAGGCTTGGTTGACGCTGACGGCGCGGGTGGGGGCGCCGGTGGCGGGGAAGACCTTCAGGACGGCGCCGACGCCGTCGGGGGTGCAGTACGGGCGGGCGCCGCTGACCCCTTCGAGCTCGCCGACGGCCTTGCTGCGGGCGCATACCTGGGTGAGCAGGCTCTGCTTCCCGGTGTCGGGGGCGCCCTCGTCGTCCTTGGCGCCCGGCACCGGCAGGACGTCCAGGACGTCCTCAGGGCCGAGGTTGCTCGCGGCCGTGGACGTCGGGTCGTATCCGTCACCGGCCGCCGAAGGGCGGGACTGGAAGTACTTGCGCACCGGGGCGCCGTCGGCGTCGGTGAAGCTCTGTCCCAGCAGGGCGCTGCCGACGTCCTTGCCGGCCTTGTCGTGGACGATCGAGCCGTTGGCGCCGTCGTGGAAGACGGCCTGGGCGACTCCGGTCGCCACCAGCGGGTAGATCACTCCGGTGATCACGGTGAGCACCAGCAGGGCGCGCAGGGCGGCCAGGTGCCGGTTGATCCAGCTTGGCAGATGGCGCATCTATGACATCCCCGGAAGCAACCGAATGAGCAGGTCGATGAGTTTGATGCCGATGAACGGGACGATGATGCCGCCCAGGCCGTAGATGTAGAGGTTGCGGGACAGCAGTTCGGAGGCGCTGGAGGGGCGGTAGCGGACTCCGCGTAGTGCCAGGGGGATGAGGGCGATGATGACGAGGGCGTTGAAGATGACGGCGGACAGGATGGCGGATTGGGGGGTGGCCAGGCGCATGATGTTGAGGGTGTCCAGGCCGGGGTGAACGGCGGTGAACATGGCGGGGATGATGGCGAAGTATTTGGCGATGTCGTTGGCGATGGAGAAGGTGGTCAGGGCGCCGCGGGTGATGAGGAGTTGTTTGCCGATCTCGACGATTTCGATGAGTTTGGTGGGGTTGGAGTCGAGGTCGATCATGTTGCCGGCTTCTTTGGCGGCGGTGGTGCCGGTGTTCATGGCGACGCC